>JALUKS010000039.1 GCA_027056465.1 Sulfurimonas sp. | reverse complement strand
ATCAGTCTTACTCGCCGTTTCTTTGAAGATAAGGGCTTTTTAGAAGTTGAAACTCCTATGATGCACCCTATCGCTGGTGGAGCAAACGCCAAGCCATTTGTAACACATCACAATGCACTAGGGATAGATAGATTTTTAAGAATCGCTCCAGAGTTATATCTCAAGCGTCTTATCGTTGGTGGTTTTGAAGCAGTATTTGAGATAAATCGTAACTTTAGAAATGAGGGAATGGATGCAACTCACAATCCTGAGTTTACTTCTATTGAGTTCTACTGGGCATACAAGACATATAAAGATTTAATAGAAATCACAAAAGAGTATTTTCAATATCTTTTTGAACACTTAGATCTTCCAACTATGCTCCCGTATGGAGAGCTTGAAGTAAATTTTGCAAACTTTCAAGAGATACCTCTTATAGAATCACTCACTACTGTTGGTGGTGTTCCAGCTGAATCATGCACAACAAAAGAGGGAATTATCGCTTACCTTGCATCTAAAGGTATCACTGTAAAAACAGGAATGAACCTAGGGCAACTTCAAGGAGAGCTTTTTGATGAGTTCGTTGAAGAGAAGTTAATTGATCCTACTTTTATTACTGAGTATCCAGTTGAGATTTCACCTCTTGCTCGTCGTAATGACGAGAACCCAGAAATCACTGAGCGTTTTGAGCTCTTTATCGCTGGTCGTGAGATAGCAAATGCCTTCTCTGAGCTTAATGATCCAATAGACCAACTCTCTCGCTTTGAAGGGCAGATGGAAGCAAAAGATTGTGGTGATGATGAAGCACATGAAATGGACAGCGATTTCGTTGAAGCACTTAGTTACGGTATGGCTCCAACTGCTGGTCAAGGTATAGGAATAGATAGACTTGTAATGCTTCTTACAAATGAGCACAGCATACGCGACGTACTGCTTTTCCCTGCAATGAAACCACTAGCTAATGAATGTATGCCAGAAGAAGTAGAGTAAAGATACTATTGCACTAGATACTTTCTAACTTAGAATTCATTCTTCAATTAGTAACTTATTTTACTAATTGCAATAGCTCCACACCCTACTCGTGTGCTTGTTCCTACTTGAAAATAGAGATGATTATTATCTAAAGATGAAATATCTTTAGCTTTGAAAACTACTATATCATTGAGCAAAAAGGTCAGTTTGTTATTGCTAATGGATATTTTTATTTTAAGTGGATTATTTGGAATTTTTCCTAAATTTTCACTCTCTTGATCTATAATAACTTTCAGAGTGTTATTTTGATCTATTGCTTTTAAAAGAGAACTATTTGTCTCTTCATTCACAAGATTTATAAAAGTAAAATCATTACTATTTTGTGAATGAGAAATTTCAAGAGTTATATTTAACTCTTTTTTTGTACTAGAAGTAAGCATAAACTTATCTTTAAAAGTCAAAATACTATTTGTAATCTGATTATTTTTAGAACAAGCATTCAATTTCATTTTATTCTCTTGCAAATAAAAATATCTATTTGCAATATCTTTTAAATTTGATACATTTCCCTCTGGTGTTTCTAATGTAGAGTTTTGAACTATCTTTGTAAAACTGTTATCCAAATAAGGTGCTTGTAGAGAAAGGTATTTTGAAAAAGCTCCCCATCTATTTTGTTTATCATTTTGAAATTTATTTAAAAAATAGATATATTTAAAATGATGTTGTAAGGCTATGTTTATACTTCTATTTAAATCATCATCATTCATATTGTAAGCTAACATACCAAGTGAAGTATCTTTTCCTTCCTCTGTCCAGTGTTTATCAGTAAAAAGTTGTTGTGCTGGTTTTTCATAGCTAATTATCATATCTGCAACATCATTATCGACATAGGTATTATCAATATTTGACCCAGCATTTAAAACAATAAAACTATAGTCATTTGCTTTTGTATAAGAGTAAAGTTCTTTATAATAGTCAATATAATTTTTCTCATCTTTAGAGGATGCTTCATCAAAAAATATACCACTTACACCAGCATCTTTATAAAATTGCGTCCAAGAGTCTATATTTGCTTCAACATCGTTTATATCCCTTTCCCCATAGGAAGTATAAATATAACCAATAACTCGAATACCCGTACTATTCATATCTTTTATGATTTTTAAATAAGAATTAGATACTTTTGTAAAATCACCATTATCAGGATTGGCAATCACAACCATATCTATATTTTTATTTACTGCTTTATAATCAAGAACTCTTTGCCAAACCTGAGGATGTGTCCCTGGAAATAAGTAGAGAGGAATAATGACTTTTAAACTGTTCTTCTGAAGATAAGAGGTCAATAAAGGTGGTGCTACATAAGAATTTTGAGTTGTACAAGAAGATGATGATGAGTTACATGCAGATAGAAATAGCGTTATTATTACTACAAAAGATAGTATCACTGTTTTAAAAATCATTTTTTAGCAACCTTATTTTATAACTTTTACCTTACCGAGTAGGAAATCCAACTTTTTGAAAGTATTACAATACAATACCATAAAAATAACAACTTACATATTTTTTGACTCTATTCATGAGCTCTTTGTCATAATATTGATTTGCATTATAAATTTAGTGCTGAATTAAAAGGATTAGGCAGTTTATGCTCAGTCAGTTGTGGACTTCACTCTTTTTTATCTTCAAAATAAGTAAATTATTATCTCTTTTTGAGTATAATCGGCATTATTATAACAAGGAATTTTATACCATGAGTTTTTTAAAAGAGTACGATAGCGAAGTTTTTGATTTATGCGAGAAAGAGTTAGAGCGTCAAACAGACCATCTTGAGATGATTGCCTCTGAGAACTTTACACTTCCAGCAGTTATGGAAGCTATGGGTTCAGTGTTTACAAACAAATATGCAGAGGGCTACCCTGCTAAACGCTACTATGGTGGTTGTGAGTATGCTGATGGTGTTGAGCAGTTAGCAATTGACCGTGCTTGTGAGCTTTTTGGATGTAACTATGCAAATGTTCAGCCTCACTCAGGAAGCCAAGCAAATGGTGCAGTTTATGCAGCACTTCTTAAAGCTGGTGATAAACTTTTAGGTATGGATTTAAGCCATGGTGGTCACCTGACACACGGTTCTAAACCATCTTTTTCTGGCAAGAACTACTCATCATTTACTTATGGTGTTGAGCTTGATGGTCGTATCAACTATGAGAGAGTTTTAGACATCGCTCAAATAGTTAAGCCTAAGATTATCGTTTGTGGTGCTTCTGCTTATGCTCGTGAGATTGACTTCAAAAAATTCCGTGAGATTGCTGATGCAGTTGGAGCTATCCTTTTTGCTGACATCGCACATATCGCTGGTTTAGTTGCAGCAGGAGAACACCCTAGCCCATTCCCTTATGCTGATGTTGTTACTACAACAACTCACAAGACACTTGCAGGACCTCGTGGTGGAATGATCATGACAAATGATGAAGATATTGCAAAGAAAATCAACTCTGCCATTTTCCCTGCCCTTCAAGGTGGACCACTTGTTCATGTTATCGCTGCAAAAGCTGTAGGATTTAAGTATAACTTATCTCCAGAGTGGAAAGAGTATGCGAAGCAAGTAAAAGCAAATGCAAAAGTTCTTGCAGAAGTTATGGTAAAACGTGGCTATGATGTTGTATCTGGTGGTACTGATAACCACTTAATTCTTGTAAGTTTTGTTGGGACTGATATATCTGGAAAAGATGCTGATGCAGCTTTAGGAAACGCAGGTATTACTATCAACAAAAACACTGTTCCCGGTGAGACTCGCTCTCCATTTGTTACTTCAGGTATTCGTGTAGGAAGTCCAGCACTTACTTCTCGTGGTATGAAAGAGAAAGAGTTTGAGTTTATCGCTAACAAGATGGCTGATGTTCTCGATGACATTAACAACACTGAATTACAAGCTTCTATAAAAGCAGAGCTAAAAGAGCTTGCTCAAAACTTTGTAATTTACAACCAACCTACATACTAAGGTAAAACAATGACTGCAATGGATATGAAACTAATAAAAATGGTGAGTGACCACTACTGGGAGAAGAAATCTTCTGTCGTGGATAAGCTCTCTTTTAAAGGACGTACTTTTTACAACAAGTTTGAAAGGGTAAATGCCCCATTAAACCAATCTGTAATAAACAAACATTTAAAAGGTGAAATTACTGTTGCACACTCTATTGTAGATAAAAAAGGTATCGTAGAAAATATCGTTATTGATTATAATGGTCGTGATCCTGAACGTTTTTATCATAAAACACAGCTTCTTCTTCGTGAAGAGGGCTACATAAACTTCACTGCGTACAAAACAAAGACAGAGGGTCATCTTCATGTCTACATTCATAAAGGGCATACTACACTAAGTGAGGCTATTCAGCTTGGCAAGTTGTTAAGTATGAAACTAGCATCCAAACAACCAAAACAGTGGCGAATGTTTCCAAATGCAGATATGCCAGAAGAGTACAATATACTCACACTCCCCTATGAGGTCTATGCTAAAGAGCGTGGTGCTTCATGGTCAAAGCATATGTAAGGAAAAAATATGAACGATATAAATGAAACAAATGAACTTAACGATATTATTTTAAACAAGGGCAATACAAAAAACTCTAACAAAAAGATTATTTTAGCTATTGCTACACTTGGTGTAATCCTTATTGTTGTCATTATGCTTATGAACTCTTTAAGTTCAAATGGTACAGATAATCTTCCTCAAGCTGTTTTACCACCTGAACCACAAGCTCAAGTAGCACAAGATAAGGAAGAACCACTTTTTGAAGATGTTGCAGTTGTAGAAGAAAATGATAGCAAAGATGCTGATCTTGATGCAATAGCACAAAAACTCAAAGCTGAAAGTTTTGCAGAGCCAAAGAAAGAAGCGATAGCTAAACCAGTAGCCGTTGTTAAACCTAAAAAAGTGATTAAGAAAAAACAGGCTATTAAAAAGCATATAGTAGAGAAAAAGCATACTACAGTGCCAAAACTTACAAC
>JALUKS010000038.1 GCA_027056465.1 Sulfurimonas sp. | reverse complement strand
GGTGTGTCGCGTTTTGGAGTTCTAACTTCTCTAAGAAAAGGTTATAGAGCTTTGCAGTTATGTAAGCATCTTCTGCTGCATATTTACAAGCATCTTCAAGTTCAACTCCTGCAAATGTCTCACCCTTTTTCACTGTATCTTTAAACACCACCATAGTATGCCCAAGAAGTGCACTAGAGAGTTTATCAAGTGAGAGTGCAGAGTTTGAGTTTATAAGCCAAGCGAGTATCATACTATCGGCATAGGCTTCTAAGGTATCATCTTCTAAAAATCGAGTCACAAAATGCAGGTCAAACTTGATGTTATGCCCCACTACTTTAGAGTGAAATATCTTTCGTATAGCAGCTTTAGCATCTGCTTCACTTATCTGTTCTGGCACTCCAAGATAAAAGTGTGCAAAAGGAACATAATAAGCCTCCTCTTCATTCACACAAAAACTAAAACCTACAAGCTTATCTTTGTCGTAGTCTAGTCCTGTTGTCTCTGTATCAAACGCGACTATAGTATCTGTATTAAAAGTAGAGAGTACCTTTGTAAGCTCTGCATTGTCAGTGATAAGTGTCGCTTTAAACTCTAGGCTAACACCATAGTCCTCTTCTTGCACTTCAACAGCTTTTTGAGCTGACTCGCGTTTAGAGTCACTTACTTGGTTTTTCGCATGTAGGACTCGTAGTATCGCGTTTTGCTCATACTGCACTAACTCATCATAGATATTTAAAAATGGATTTTCTACATCCATCTTATACTCTTCAAAATCTATGGAGTCTATAACATCTCTCTTAAGTGTTACCAGTTCTTTAGACATATAAGCAGCATCTTTACTCGCTATGAGTTTCTTCTGGTTAGCTCCCTTTACCTCTTCGACATGAGCATAGATATTATCTAAGTCACCATACTCTTTGAGAAGTTTTTCAGCACCAACCTTACCAATTCCTTTGACACCTGGAACATTATCTGCACTATCACCAAGTATAGACTGGTAGTCCGTAAACTGTTTTGCAGTAACGCCATATTTCTCATAACAAGCCGCCTCATCCATCTGCTTGCGTTTGATGGCATCCACGACAACAACATTTGCTTCATCATCTATAAGCTGGTAAAGGTCTTTGTCATGAGAAACAACTCGTACCTTGTAGCCCTTCTCTTTTGCAAGATGCACAACTGTCGCTATCATATCATCCGCTTCAAAACCACTCATACCAAGAGTTTTATACCCCATCTTATCTATCCACTCTATCGCTACTGGGAGTTGCATAGTAAGTTCTGGTGGTGGAGCAGAACGGTTTGCTTTATAGTTAGGGTCTATCTCATTACGAAAAGTATCGCCTTTTGTGTCTATTGCAAAAATGATGTAGTCACTATTATGATCTTTTTGCAAAGTCGCTATAAAGTTTGTAAAACCTGTCAAGAGTCCCGTAGGAAACCCATCTTTGTTTTTAAGGTGCTGTGGAAGGGCATAAAAGCTTCTAAAGAAGAAGCCGAATGTGTCTATAATAGTTACTGTTTTACTCATTCTTAGTTTGCTTCCATAGCATCTAAAATCTCATCAAGCATATCTTCTAGTACTTCATAGTCATAACCAGCATCTCGTGCTTTTCTAAGTCCGAAGTTTATAGAAGCATCTGCAAAGGGCTTATTTATTGGAACTATTGTTTTTACAATGTTAAGTGCTGTTGCATACTCTTTCACACTTTCAGGTGCAGCACTTGGATTGTCTGAGTACTTTATCATCTCTATGAACTCTGCATCAAATCCCCAGTGTTCAAAAACAGCAGCCGTTACTTCAGCAGTTGTTACATCTGCATACGATTTTTCTACTTGAGCGATATTATTTGTCATATCTATCTCAGAAGCAAAGCTCACATCTTCATCTTCTTGTATAATATCACTTGAGATAAGAATCTTCCCTGTCTCTTGTAAAAATGCTGCGAGATAGAGTCTATCTGCTTTTTCTTTGTTTATGGTACTATACCACGAGAGTATGAGTTTTGCCTGCTTTGCTGAGACATCAGCAAAGTCATCACTTGTAACACAATAAGGCTTCATGTCTACATTGAGAAGTTTACGCACTGAATTGCCGATGGCAATAGAGCGAGTCATACTCATACCAAAAAGACTTACAGCTTGAGCGACATTACGGATCTCTTTGCCAAAACCATACAGAGGAGAATTTGCAGCCTTTAAAAGGTTCGCTACTATCATAGGATCTGGTTCTATGACTCTTGCAAGGTCATTTACACTAGACTCATTATCTGCATAAACCTTGTTTATATCCAAAATTGTTTTTGAAAGTGCGGGGAGAGACTTTATACTATTGACTATTGAACTTTTCATAACTTACCTTATTTAAATATCATATTACTCATTATAGCTAAAAAAATTGACTTATTAAAAACTACTACCTAAAAGAAAGCGAAAACTACTTTTTTCTTCTATAAAACTTGCATCATTATGTATATACTCAAAACTTATAGGAAGAGGAAGTGAGTTCATCAGCACAGTAGAGAGTGTAGCTCCCACTCTCTCTTCATTGGCTCTAAAGAGGTCTGCACTAAAGTTTTTTATCTCATAGTGACGGTAGTTCATATAAAGTGATTCTCTTTGCAGTGAAAAAGGAAAGGTAAAAAAGTAAGCACTCCTGTTAAATACCTTAGTAAGACTTAGCTCCCCATACCCAGCACTCTTTACATAAGCAGACCTATTAAAACTAGGCATATCTATAGTTGATGGATCCATATCTGCACTTAAAGTAGAACTACTCAGTTTCACACCTCTAGCAACAAAGCCAGTTTTAGAATCTGTCTCAGAGTACTTCACACCAGCACTTACATAAAACTCAGCAGGCAGACTATGCTCGAACTGATACTGAGCACCAGCTATCTTATCACCGCGTTCTAGTACCCCATAGATATCTAAGCGATTCAAGGAGTTAGCATACATACTTACACCAAACTGCTTTGTGTTTGAGAGTGTAAGTGTTGTACTTAAAGGCTCTCTAGCAAAAGTATCATAATCTTGATAGTAACTCTCACTCACTGCTCCATAGAAGTAGCCACTCTCTAAAAACGGTAGTGTCGCCTTCGCTATCACTCCACTATCTCGCACATTTTTATGTATATCTTTATCTATAACACCATAAGCTATCACTTGATACTCTAAGAGATATTGTGAAGAGGAGTAGCCTGCACCTGCTATTGTTATATTACTCTCATCTCTACTCATAAAGGCATTGAGACTGTTTTGAGTAAGTGGGTCTGAAAAATTAATGTTAAGTGAGCCTAAACTACTACCATCTACACTTACACCATAGCTAAAATCGGTACCACTATAGTGCATATTTAAAAAGGAAGAGTAGCTATTGTTTAAGTCCAACTTCTCCATTTTTACATCTTTTTTATAAGCTCCATAGTAAGGTTTCTTTTCAAAAAAGAGCTTTCTCTCATAAGGTTTTTCTTCTATCTTTTCTAGTCTTTTTATAAGGTAGTAGTACTCTTTTGCTCCAATAGCTGCGATAAGTACTTCATCATCATTGACGAGTCTTGCTTCGACAACATTATCTGCCCTACTCACTCGACTCACTACACCATCTCTATATCTATACAGAGTAGAACCCAACTTAGAGTTCGCCACAAAATAAACGCCACCCTTAGAATCTACATCACTCACTAAACCATAAAACCCTTTATAGCTATAGAGTGGCGTTTTGTTTTTGTAGAGTGTTCTTCTTTTTCCATTTTGCACGAAATAGTAAAGATTATCCTCTTTATCTACTATGACAGAAGAGTTTACCTGTGCATAGAACTTACCATCCACACAGAGTTGTGGCTCAGAGTACGAAGAGGCAACATCAAAAGAGACCTCTTTGCCATCTGAGAGATATGACTGCACTATTTTTGAGCCTGTTCCTTTTTTTATGAAAGCACTTGAAGAAAAGAGTCCCTGCTCTCTACGAAGTGGAGAAGTTTTTCTACTTGATTGAGTGTAATACTCTCCATTCACTTTTAGTACTTTTCCTGCAAGCCAGCTATCACTCTTTTTCGTGACTTTTTTGTTTGCTTTATCCAGTCTCACCAAGCTAGGAAACTCTCTTCCTGATTCATTTGTTATGAAAAATATTTCATCTTTATCATTGCCTAGTGAGGAGAAAAACTGTGAAGTAGCAACTCTCTTTCCTTTTGCTTCAATAAAATTTTTTGCTATCTCTTTTTGCTCCTGAGCAAAGGCATCAAGTGTCTCTTCAAAATCACTTCCTGTAGCATTTTTCATAGCCTTATTTGTCAAAAATGGCCAGAACCAATCTTTTGACTTAGCTTTAAAGTAGGAGTTTATCTTCTTTAATCCGTAGTGTTCAGCCATATAAAGATTATAAAAACCACCCACAATATAATAACTCTCACCATAAGGAAAAGCTAATCGACTGTTGTAGACATAGGCTGCGTTTATATTATCTGCTTTGGCTTGAAGAAGTGTCTCTGCTTGAAATCTACCACTATAAAGGCGACCTCCATTTCCATGCCATGACTCATTGAGTACTGCATTTCCCTCTAGCATAAAAGAGTTTTCCATAAGGTTTGGAACCGTAATGGGGAAAAGAAAGTAACCATTACCAAAGAGAGTGTGCAGAGTCTGAGAGACTATATTTCCCTTGACATTTGTCTGGTAATTGTGTGCTGTTTCATGATAGAGTAATGTATCTAGCCATGATGTACTACAGAAATAATCTACCTTTTCTGCCCCACCGACATAATTTATTTGTCTATTGTTAGGCCACTGTGTTGAGAAGCCATTTGCAATTTGGTTCTTATCTGAAATGAGTCCTACATAAAGTCTCTCATCTAGTTTCCAACCATAAAAATACTCATACTCTTTGTGCAGAGGCACCTCAATAGCTGCTACTTCTTCTGCAAAAGGGAGATTATTTTGAGTATAGATAAGCTCTACATCATTTTTTTTAAGCTTATGTGTAAAGTACTCTTTATCCTGAGGAACTACAGAACTACCAGTAAGTAAGGGATAATTTAC
>JALUKS010000037.1 GCA_027056465.1 Sulfurimonas sp. | reverse complement strand
GAGTATGTCTGGAGTGAACATGGAGCTACTGAGAATAGTGTACGTACTTTAGTTTGGCGACTTCGTAGTAAACTCCCTAGTGACATTATCAAAAATGCTTCAGGAGTTGGCTACTACATAGAGGAGTAGATAATAAAATAAGAGGCAATACTCAGTAATGTAAACTTAATGAGAGAGATAACCGTAGTTCCTATGATATTGCCTATCTGGCAAGAGCTACAGCTCACATACTTCTTCCCCTCATACTGGGCATAAAAGAGATAAACTATATGTAGAAGAAAAGTGCCAATGAGTCCATAAGATTGGTATTTCCAAAGAGTTTGGAGTATTGCATCCTCTTTCACAAAAAATGAGCCGACTACTACAATGAGCATAAAAATCATAAGGATATTTATAGCTTTTAAAATTTTATCTCGAAAAAAAGTTGTAGGACAGTAGTCACTCATCCCTACATCTGTACCATATTTTAGTTTTGATTCAAACTTATCTCTCTCATCTGCAGACATCTTCTGAATAAATGTCGCACCAAAGAGATAGTCAATTTTACGTTGTAGCACTACAGCTAAATCACCCTCTGCTTGCAGGGAGCAATCTTTTGCATCTCTATCTTGGTAAACAATACTCACTTTTTCAAATCGTGTTATCTCTGCACTTACATCACCGTAGTAAGATGTTTTCTCATCTGTTGTTATCTTACCACTATGCGCAATCAGCGATGGGTTTATAAGCTCTAAAAAAGTGCCATCTTCTTTTTTTACTACGATAACATTCTTGTAGTTTCCTATCTGAAACGCAGAGAGTGCTTCTAAATTATTTTCATTAATAGTATCTTTGAGATCCTCTATTAAGGCAAATAACTCTTCATTAAATTGTCGGACATTTACACCAAACTCTAAACTTAATGGTGTCGGATATTGGATTATTTCTCTTATCATTTTACAATCTTTACAGTATAAGCTATGAGATAATTCTCATAGCTTTGATAGTTAGTGGCTTTTACCAACAACAATAATCATCTTTACATTAATAATTGCAAAACGAATAAACTGCCAAATCAAACAAGTACGCATCTTTCTAGCAAATGTACCAGGAATCATTGTACGACTAAAAGCTTCACTTTTTTGAAAATTTGCTTCTTCTTTCACTACTTTTTTCTCAATCATCTTATATCCTTCAAATTAATTTATTATAACTAGACTCTCCTGATTATTCAGGAATAAGAGTCCAGCCTGGGTTAAGTTTAGCTTTGTAGATAAACAAGAAGTGTAAAATATGTTTAATCCAGTGTCCAGCAAGACCAATCTCACCAAAAGTGTAGTCTGTATCACGACCTGTTCCAGGAAAAGTTTCAAAGTCAGGAACAACAGGATAAACAGTCATAGCAGCAGCAGTACCACTAAATACACCTTTACCCGCAGAAGCAACACAAGCAGCACCCATTTCAGCCATAGAAGCTTCATGTAAGTGAGCAGAATCACCTTTAGTAATTAAGTCACATACAGAGTGAGCAACAGCTTTACCGATGATACCTGAAGGCATACCTGTTCTTGGAGGAGTCGGATTAATCGGTGTTCCATTTGGAGAACTCATCGGCTTAGAGATAAGGTGTGGAGGAGCAAAGGCGATACCAGCTGCAAACATATTTGAGTATGTTGGATTTTGGTAAGTTCTTGGCCAATCTGATGCTTTCCAGTTTTCATAAGCACCAGCACCATAGTTTGCATCAACTTTCATAAAGCCGTTTGGAGCAAAAACAGTACCTGTAATATCAGAACCATCTTTAGCAAAAGCTTTGATTCCTACACCAGCAAATGGTGGGATAAGCATAGCGAAGTCAAACTCCTCTTCACCCTTAGAACCATCAAGAAGTTCATACTCAACTTTTCCATTTTCTACTTTAGAAGTGTGCGCACCAATTAACCACTCAATATTACGCTCAGCATAGAGTGACTCAGCAAAAAGTTTAGAAGATACTACATAACCACCAACTTTCATATGGATTCCACCCATACCAAAGTCACCTAAAAATGACTCATTTGAAATCCATTTTATATCTGCCATATCACGAACACCAGCTTTTCTTAGCTCGTTTTCAATATTAAAGATATACTCAAATGCAGCACCTTGACATGTACACATACCATGTCCAGTTCCGATAAGGAATTTTTGGCGAGTCCCACCTTTCATCTTCTCAATAGCCTCTTGAAGCTTATGCGAAGCGTGAACAGCATGATCAGCAGTACAAACAGAAACAGTATGATTACCCATCTGACCCTTACCATCTCCTAAACCTGGAGTTGCATCGAAGTTAAGTTTTGGTCCAGTTGCATTTACAATGTAATCATATTCAAGATTTTCGATTGTTCCTGTTTTATCTTGACCAGTATATTCTATACTCACAAAAGATTTATCACTTGACTCATTTCCCTCAGGATTAAGAGAAACTGCCTTTGCTTGCTTGTAAGTGATGCCAGCTTTTGCATAGACAGGAGCTAAGTCAAAAGTAACCTCCTCTTTTGTCATCTCACCAACACCAACCCAAATATTTGAGGGAATCCAGTTCCACTTAGCATTTGGAGTAACTACTACAACTTCATGAGCTGAACCTAACCATTTTGCAGCGAAAGTTGCAGTTGTATGACCAGCAACTCCTCCACCTAAAACAACTAATCTTGCCATTTTAATCTTCCTTATCTTTATTTTGTTTAGGGTAACTATACCAAAACTTTCTTAAAAATCTATCATAAATAGTAACAATTCTATAAAAAAATCTTATAGATTAGAATTAATAATCATAATGTTAAGTTTAACTTATTATTAAAGTAAATAGTAGTAAAATATCGTATTAAACATAAAAGGATAGATATGAAAAAAATCATTTCATTATCAATTTTAGCTTTTTTGACTACTGGACTCTATGCAGAGACAGATGCAAGTTCAACACAAGCACAAATTGATCAACTCAAAGCACAAGTTCAAAAACTTGAGAAAAAACAGAAGCATAATACAAAAAAAATTAGTAAAGTTAATATGTTGGCTAATAATGACAATCTAAAGTTTAATGTTGATTTTAGAACTGCTTATGACTATATAAGTTATAAAACTGCGAAGGGTGACAAATCATCTAATGGTGTTTTCAGTAACAGATTGTGGCTTAATATGGCGTATGCACCTACAGATAATATATCTTTTTATAGTACACTTGCTTACTACAAAGTATATGGTCAAGCAACTGCACCACAATCAGCTAACAGTCAATATGATTGGATTGTAAATGAAAATGCTGGTACTACAAATAATGTAAGAATTAAAGAGGCATTTTGGCTCTATAAAAATGATACTTTTTTAGGTATGGATATCCCATGGACTGCTAGTGTTGGACGCAGACCATCAACAGATGGACTCTTAGCAAACTACAGAGAGGATCAAAAAGCGAAATCTGCTATTGGTCACAATATCAACATGGAATTTGATGGCGCTAGTTTTAACTATCAACTTGAGAATGTAACTGGCGTATCAGGAATGTCTCTTAAAATTTGTCTTGGTAGAGGTATGTCTAATACTTATACAAGATACAATAATGCCCAAGCACCAGATTATAGTAAAGTACCAGGTTGGGACAATACTGATTTAGTTGGTATTCTCTTTAATCCATATGATGATGGTCAATACTCACTACATACTGAATGGTTTAAATCATTTAATATGCCAGGTATGACGAGTCCTACTACAATGGCACAAGTCGGTGATATAACAGGTGGTGTTGCTAGTTTTATTTCTGATGGTATTGGTGATGAGATTAGTGATATGCTTGATGACACTGTATTTTTTGCTTCATTTGCTTACAGCAAAACAGATCCCAAAGCAGGGTCAACAATGTTAGGTTCACTAGAGTCTCAAACAGGTACTTCTGTATATGCTGGAGCTAACTGGCCATGTCAACTTATAGATGATGCAAGAGTTGGTATTGAATATAACCACGGTAGTAAATACTGGAGAAGCTTTACATATGCGGAAGATACTTTAGCAGGAAGTAAACTTGCAGTTCGTGGTGATGCTTATGAACTCTTCTTTAATAAAGAGTTAATAGGTAAAAAACTCACTGCACAAGTTCGTTACACTTATATGGATTATAAATATACTGGAAGCAATGCTTTCTTTGGTGATGGTGGTACACCAATACCAGTAGCTGGAAATGATATTGACAAGGCTCAAGACATCAGAGCATATATCAGATATAGATACTAAGCCCCTCCATTAAGAAACCTTTTTTTGGTTTCTTATAAATTTCTTTCCTATTTCAATTTTTCCCATAATTTCAATTTTATTAAATTATAGTATAAATAAAAGCTACTTATAAGTCAAACTGCAATATTATTGTCGAATCTAATGAGTTTTATAAGTTTTTATTAAACTTATACTCTATTTTAGAAAATTATAAAGAGGAAATGCTTATGAGTGTAGAAGTTTCTAGAAGAAAATTTCTCCAAGGAAGTGTAGCTTTAAGTGTTGCTGGAGCATCAGCGATAAGCGCTGCAAATCTTTTTGCTAATGAACATGCTAGTAAGAGCAAGTCAACTAATAGTGCGATACCAAGTACTATTACGACAAAGACAAGTACAGGTAAGGCAGAGGAAGTACCTTTTCTGTGTGGAATATGTGTAAACAAATGTGCTGGTGTAGCCAGAGTTGAAGATGGAATAGTAACAAAACTAAATCCAAACCCATATTTTCCAAAATCGAGAAATATGCTTTGCCCAAGAGGAAATGCAGGTATCCAAACGATGTATGACCCAGATCGTCTTAAATACCCAATGGTAAGAGTTGGTGAAAGAGGTGATGGAAAGTACAAAAGAGTTACATGGGATGAAGCTTATGAAGCTATCTTAAATGGTACTGATAAATTTAAAGGTCTCAAGCAGATTTTAGATGAAGAGAAAGATAACCGTGCAACTATCGCTTACTGTAATGGAGAGGGTCTCTCAAAAGAGGGCTTTGAAGTTTTAGTTGGCGAAAAGATAGGTTCTCCTAACTATGTAGATGAGA
>JALUKS010000036.1 GCA_027056465.1 Sulfurimonas sp. | reverse complement strand
TGGTTGGATAGTAAGCATCGTTGAGTTTTACCTCAATGTTTTCATCTGCATCAAAATAAATCATCAAGTCAGGAATTATCTGTTCAGACTCCTCTTGATACTCAATGTTTGGTGGATTTTTAAAAGTGCCAAGGGTATGCATTACCTCACTAAAGTATTCCTCCCTTGCATACTCATGAACAGAGTGCAAATTCTTAATAATTTTTACAGCCAAAGGGTAAGCCTCATCACTAATCTCTGAGTTGTCAAGCTGAAATAAAAAACATTCTGTAAGATTTTTTGCCCCAATACCTACAGGTTCTACATGCACAAAACGCAAGCGAGTTTTCTCAAAAAAATCCTCATCTATGGCATTTTTTTGACAAAACTCTTTCGTATCTCCCTCATAAAAACCAAACTCATCGAGGTTAGCTACTACATAGTGAGAAATCTTTTGAGAGAGAGGTGTAGGGAAAAGTGGTGCTTCTAACTGTTCGTCTAAAAGCTCATAGAGTGTGCCTTTTTGAATAGTGAGTGCTTCTATCTGCTCTGTTCTGGAGTTACTAACAGCACGAAAGATGATTTTACGAGGGATTTTAGCTTCAAAATTCTCTTCATACCCTGACTCTACTTCTATAACTGGATTTGCATCGAGGAAGGGAGCTATTGCTTCACCTAAGTCAGAGAGAGAGGAGTGCAGGATTGGTAGCCAATTTCTTAGAGTATTTGAGAGTTTATGTTTTGTCTCGACACTCTGCTTTTGTCTTAATCCTACCATCTATAGACTCTTAAAACTTAAAATTTTCGCCAAGGTAATACTTGCGAACATCTTCATTTTTGCCTATTGCATCACTTGTACCACTTGCAAGAAGTTCACCAGACTTAATAACATAAGCACGGTCGCACACATCAAGAGTTTCACGAACATTATGATCTGTTATAAGTACACCAATGTCATAAGTCACTAACTGTTTTATGACATTTTGAATATCCATAACAGCGATAGGATCTACCCCTGCAAAAGGCTCATCAAGGAGTAAAAATTTCGGTTCATTGACAAGAGCGCGAGCAATCTCAACGCGACGGCGTTCTCCCCCTGAGAGGCTAATTCCCTTACGGTAACGAATTGGCTCGATGTTGAACATATCTAAAAGCTCTTCTATTCGCTTCATTTGAGCCTCTTTACCTTTTATGCCCACTTGTGCGGCCACCATAAGGTTATCTTCCACACTCAAATCTTTAAAGATAGACGCTTCTTGAGGGAGATAGCCTATCCCTTTTATAGCACGTTGATGCAGAGGCATATTTGAGAGGTTCTCTTTATCAAAAAAGACCTCTCCATCACTCGCCTCTACAAGTCCACATATCATATAAAAAGTGGTAGTTTTTCCTGCACCATTTGGACCTAATAGCCCCACTACTTCCCCACTCGAGACTTCAAGACTCATCCCTTTAACTATCTCAAGGGATTTTATTCTCTTTTTGAGATCAACCGCTTTAAGCGTGTGCATACGTTATCCTATACTCGCGTTTATCATCTGCAACTTTTTCTATCTCTATAAGTGTTACAGGGATACCTGCATCCTCTAAGAGTTCTTGAAGTGCCGTATCTCCCCACTCTACGAAGTGAAGCCCCTCTTTTTCTAACTCCTCTAGCATTCCTAAAGAGATAAAGTGATCTAAGCCATGGTTGTAAAGGTCGTAGTGGTATATCTTCTCGCCATAGCACTGTTGTAGTGAAAAAGTAGGAGAAGTGACACTCTCCTCTATGCCCATCGCCTTTGCTACAGCTTTTACAAGTGTAGTTTTTCCAGCGGCTAAATCACCTCGGAGGATAACCACTCCATCGACTATTTTTCTACCAAACTTTGAGACTACGGGTCTAAGGTCATCCTCTGCTAAAGTATAAATCATCATAATTTTTGACTCACTTCTATAATCTGTTTGAGCTTTTTCTTTGCTCTTTTGTTTGCTAATACTTCTCTCGCCATCTCTAGCCCATCTTGCATATCACGAGCAGAACCATCCACCATAAGTGAGGCAGCCGTGTTTATAAGGACAATGTCGCGTTGTGCATCTGTAGCTGATGCGTCAAATATCTGCGTTAAGATGTGAGCATTCTCTTTTGCATCGCCACCCATTATAGCTTTGATAGGCATCTTTTTTATGCCATACTCTTGTGGGTCTATGATAAACTCATGAGTTACACCATCACGAAGTTGAGAAGCATAGGTAACTCCACTAATGCTAATCTCATCCATGCCCTCCTCTGAGCTGACAACCATCGCTGAAGTAGCACCATTTATCTTGAGAGCTTCAAGCATTTTAGGAACAAAAGCCTTATCAAAAACGCCAAGCATAGATTTTTTCACTCCAGCAGGATTTGTAAGAGGTCCAAGGATGTTGAAGATTGTCTTTTCAGGTAGAGATTTACGAACAGGCATAATGAACTTCATAGCAGGGTGGTGATTCTGTGCAAACATAAAAGTGAAACCACTCTCCTCCAAAAGTCTTGCACTCTGCTCTACACTCAAGTCAAGGCGAACGCCAAGAGCCTCAAACATATCTGCACTACCACTCTTTGAAGTAGCAGAACGGCTACCATGTTTAGCAACTGTTGCCCCACATGAAGCAACTAAAAGTGCAGTAGTTGAGGAGATATTAAATGAGCCTATCTTATCGCCACCCGTGCCAACTACATCTAAAGCTCTCTCTCTTGTTACCTCATCAATAGGGAGTGCTATAGCGTTTGCTCGCATCACTTCTGCTGCAGCTGCTATGGACTCTGTAGAGGTAAACTTATCAAGCTTCATACTCACTAAAAACTCTCGCATCTCTGCATCACTCATCTTATGAGCAAAGAGAGAAGTAAACGCTACTCTCGCTTCTTCATAGTTCATGACAACTCCTTAACATACTCTGCTTGAAGAGATTTCGGTGTCGATTTTGTAGTAGGTATCTGCACTACCTTATACTTTTTTACACTCTCTAAATAGTTTATAGTTATAGTGTCTCCAAGAGCTACTTTTTTACTCGGTTTCACAACGACATCGTTTATACATACTACTCTGTTGGCAAGCATATCTTGAGCGATACTTCTGCGTTTGGTAATATTAACTGCATTTAAAAATTTATCTATTCTCATAGCAATATTGTAGGGAAAATAAACTGAAAGTAATGTAAGAAAAGCGATAAATTTCAAAGTTGGAACAGTAATTGCAGTCTTAAAGAGAGATTTTTTAAGTATAATGCTCTTATGCAAAACTTTTCACAAACACCAATGATACAAATCATCCCTATTTTAAAGAGTAAGATTCTAAAGCTCTCTGCAAAAGAGACTCTTAGCTTCAAAGTAGTAAACCCCGACAATAACAGTTCTCTCTACAACGGCAATAGTATACTTATTGACAATCAAGAGTATATCTATAGAGGCTATAAAACATGGCTAGATTTGGCACAACAGCTACAGTGCCGTATGCTTACTCCTCTCATAGTAGATGAACAGTTTATAGTTATGAAATATGAAAAGCTCAATAGCGATGTCAGTTTTCATAAACAAAGTGCTGATAAAGAAGAAAAGTATGGCAAAGAGTCTATTTTTTCACTTATCCACAAAAACGAAGAAGCGTCCTATCTCTACTACTATCTTCAAGCTCTTAAAAATGTCAAAGTAGATACAAGAGTGAGAATACTCAATCTAGGGGTTAATAGCGGCGATGAGTTTCAAGCCATCATAGAGATAGCAAAAAACTTTGAAAGTTTAGAGCTTATAGGCATAGACTACTGTGCTTCAGCTATAGCGTCTGCACAAGAGAAGTTTCAAGAGTATGAAAATATAGAGTTTATTCAAGCAGATATAAATGAACTTGAAAAATTAGCACTAGAAAAGTTTGACTTAGTCATAAGTATAGGAACACTGCAAAGTTCAAACCTAGAGTTTAACAAGCTCCTTATGTCTATAGTCCAAAACCAACTCAAACGCGATGGGGCTATGATACTCGGGTTTCCAAACTGTCGATGGATAGATGGGGAGATGATTTATGGGGCAAGAGTCAAGAACTATGCCTTTTCTGAAATGGGACTGCTCTATAAAGATGCTATCTTCGCAAAGAAGTACCTGCAACAGAAAAAGTTTCGAGTAACTCTAACTGGTAAAGATTATCTATTTTTGACTGCGACTTCTATTAGAAAATAGATTTTAGTTAGCAATTTTATGCGGCTATTGCATATTTTCTTATATCAACTTCTACACCACTTTTTACAATTTTTCTTGCTTTATTTAATAACTCTTTTGTTGTAGAATCATCAATATATTTTTCTCCACAATTATCACAAATATGAGCTGGTACTTCTTTAAAAACAATAGTTGAATTATCTTTTTCTAAGGTTACTGTTGTTATACCTTTTTTTGTTTCCCCATGTTTACAAATCATACATTTCATTTTTCAATCCTTCTTTTGTAATCATTACTCCACTTTTCTTTATCTGGATAATAAGCAGTAATAATTATGATTTCATTCTTTTCACCATTTTTTGCAAAAACAACATGAAGAGGTTTCTTGTTTAAACTTAAAGCCAAGAATGACGGATATGGTTTATCATCAAAATATTCTTCTATAATAACACCATTTTTAATACTCTCCTCAACATCAACTTCAAAAATATCTCTCTCAAACATTCTTTGAATTGCATGTTCTCTGTATATAAAAGTCAAATAACCACCTCTTTATAATGATATTATAGCATAAACAACTTCTACCTAAAATTTGAATTTATCTATTACGAAGCAAACCCACTACAAAACTTCTCTTTAGCGACGACTATCTGCTTCTGTCGCTCTTTGCGTTTTGTATCTTTCTCTACAAAGATTTTTTTACGAGTTTTTGGATCTAGCTCTGTGTAGTACATAACTGCTGAGTAGGTGGATGGCGTTGGGGTGAAGACTTGTGCCTGTTCTGGGTTCATCTGTAGCTCATCGGTTGTAAAACGCTTCAACTCTCGCATATCTTTCTCTTTACACCCTGGGTGTGCAGCGATAAGGTAGTAGGTAAGAAACTGTTTCTTCCCCTCCTCTGCATTGAGTTTATCATACATCTTTTTGAAGTCAATAAGTGTCTGCTTACCTGGTTTTCCCATCAGCTCTAGTACATGTTG
>JALUKS010000035.1 GCA_027056465.1 Sulfurimonas sp. | reverse complement strand
ACCCTATGGTTATGGCGCAAGCCATGAAGCATGCTGTTCAAGCGGGTCGTATGTCTTATCTAGCTGGACGTATCCCTAAGAAACCTTACGCAACTGCATCTAGCCCTATTGATGGCTTGATTCAGTTCTAGGTGTAATGATAACATAGTACTTCATATATTCAACCTATAAAAACCTCCGTAAATATTTTCTAAAATATCAGGAGGTAATTTTTTTCTTAGATTTTTCACTAATGTTTGAATTGACTCAAATAGGAGAATTAATATCTATCATGAAAAGTAGCCTCATTTCACTCAGGTCAATTCAAATCACTTGCATGACTGTGAAGCTGTCTTCTTATCCGACTATTGCTGATAAGCCATAAGCTCTGATGCTTTTTGCATCATTTGAAACTCATTAAGAAAATCTTGAGGATAAAGTGGATCGAGCATTTCTACTTTTACTACTGTTTTATCACTACTTTTAAAACAATAATCACCTTTGGCAAGAAGCTTAGCTGTGCCATCAATAATGATAGGGACAATAGGCTTTCCCGTGTTAAATGACAAGCGAAAGGCACCTTTTCTAAACTTCCCAAGCTTACTACCATCACCTCTTGTGCCTTCTGGAAAGATAATTATATTTCTATTCTCTGCTAAAATATCTTCTAGTTCTTTGTACATCAAAGCGATTTCGCCTAAACTATTTTTATTAAGAGCTCTTGCACCTATAAGTTTACCTACAAAAGAAGCAAATGGAATACGAGTAAAGTTAAGGTTTGTCACGGTAAGATATCTTTTGATAAAACTTCCAAGAATGGGATAATCTAAACTAGATTGGTGTGTCGCAATATAAATTGCTCCTTCTTCTTGAAGTTCTTGAAGTTTAAATTCTAGTTTTACTACGCCTAAAAGTCTAAAAAATATTCTATATATGACTGCAGAAAGTGCTTGAAAGATATCCTGAGGATATTTTGTAAAGGGATATGACAAAAAATATATCAGCAAAGAAGGGAAAACGAATACTCCTATAGTACCCCAAAAGAGTAAAAAAGCATAAAGACTAAGAATACACTTTAATCGCATACATTTTCCCATAAATAATTTGTATTCCCAAGATAAAGACAAAATATATATACCAACCTATAGAACTATAAAGTGCCCATAAGGCATCGCTCACTGTAAAAACAGATATTATCTGAATAATAGCATACAGAAGAATACTTATAGCCCAATAGGCATCGCCTTTTTTTAAAAAGATTTTTTCTTCTCTAGTAAGCTCTTTTTTGTAGAACTTCTGTGTGAGCTTATAGATAAGTGCTTTATTTCTAAGTGCTGCATCTGCGAAAAGTGTAAAAAAAGCCATGCTTGTAAAAACAGGAATAAACTTTACAGTTTCTATACTTCCATAAAAATAAGAGATAGATAAAAGAACGAAATAGATAGAAAGTATTATAAAATCCTCAAGTTTTTTCTTTTTTATCAAAGCATAAATAAATGCTACTAAAGAAATAAATATATAAATTAATACAATCTGCTGAAAATCAAAATAGTGAATTAAAAGTAAAAATGAAGGAGCAAAAAGTAGCGTAAAAACGCTACTCATTTACAGGGATAGAAGAGATTACAAAGTTACATACATCTTCTATTGTACGCATATCTTGCATCTCTTCTGTTTTAATCTCAATACCGAGTTCTTTATCAAGAGTCACCATTAAGTCGATTGCATCTAAGCTATCTAATTCTAAATCAGTAAATAAATTCGCTTCCATTGAAACATCAGATTCTTCAACCTCAAACTCATCCATTAATACACTTTTTATTTTATTATATACTTCATCTTGTCTTGCCAAAATAGTTCCTTGTTTTTTCTCAATCTAATATGACTATTATAATAGATTATCTTTAAATAGACTCTTAATTTTTCATTTATCACTAAGCTTTTTTATACTTTTTAAAAATTAGGGAAGTATTAATCCCACCAAACGCAAAGTTATTACTCATAACAATCTCCACATCCTGCTCAACATTTTCACTAAGTACATTAATTAAAGCACACTCTTTATCTAATGTTTCAAAGTTCATTGTCTTTGGAAGAAGAGATTTATTTAAGGCGAGAAGGCATATAACCGACTCTACAACACCACAGCCACCAAGTAGATGACCCATATGCCCTTTTGTACTGCTTACAGGTGTAATAGAACCAAAAAGTGCATGTGTTGCGTGAGACTCTGCGATGTCTCCTCTGGCAGTAGCTGTTGCATGTGCATTGATATACTCAATATCACTAGCCTGTAAGTTTGCATCTTCTAAAGAGGTCTCCATAACCTGTTGCATACCTTCTTTTGATGGTGTTGTGATATGCGCACCATCACAACTTGTACCATACCCGACAACTTCACCATAAATCTTTGCACCACGAGCTAGCGCATGCTCTAACTCCTCTAGCACGATAGCACCACTCCCCTCACTCACAACTAAACCATCACGAGACTCATCGAAAGGCTTTGAAGAGAGATGTGGTTCATCTGCATGTTTTGTAGAGGCAGCTGACATCACATCAAAAACACCAGCAGAAAGATAGTGATGCTCCTCTGCACCACCACATATCATCACATCACTCATACCATATTTCACACTCTCATATCCAGCACCGATACCTTGAGAAGATGATGTACAAGCTGAACAAGTAGGAAGGTTACGACCACGAATCTCAAACATTTGTGCTAAATTAGCAGCAACTGTATGACTCATCATTTTAAGAAATGCCATAGAATTTTGCCCACGAAAGCTCATATTTTCTTTGACCTCTGGCATATACTCAAACATTGTCTCATTACCACCCATAGTTGAACCAAAGGCGAGTCCACACCGTTTTGAACTCATAAGTTCTTGAGAGAGATTAGCATCAGCTATCGCCTCAGCAGTTGAAACAGCAGCAAGTTGGGCTACTCTACCCATAGAACGACGATATTTTCTAGGAATAGCTTTGAGATCAACATCTTTTACTCGACCTGCTACCTTTGTTCCGAGACCTTTTATATCTTCCCACTCTTTGACATACTCTATACCACACTTTTCTTCTTTAAGACTCTTATAAAGTTCCTCATAGGAGTTCCCAAGTGGTGAATTTAATCCAATCCCTGTAATAACAACTCTTCTCATTTTTTCTCCTCAAAATAATTCATTAAAATTTCAGCACCTAAAAATGCACCTATTAAGCCAGGTGCAATGATATTTTCACCTGCAAAGTATAGATTGTTCACTCGTGTTCTAGGCATAAGCACAGAGAGACTTTTCTGTTTAGCAGAGCATAAAACCCCATAAATACTTCCCTCAGCACCATTAGAATAGTGCTGTTTAGTAAGTGGTGTAGAGCTATCTATTACTTCTATTTCTCCAAAGTCATAGAGTTTTTTTACTCTCTCTAAGTGATAAGCACACTCTTGTTCTTTTTTTAGCTTGTACTCAGACTTAGAAAGATTTTCATATTCAGAGTATTTACTTCCAGCGAGTATGGTTGCAACAGTTTTTCCCTCATAAGTACGAGATGGTAA
Organism: Sulfurimonas sp.; assembly: GCA_027056465.1. Classification (GTDB taxonomy): domain Bacteria; phylum Campylobacterota; class Campylobacteria; order Campylobacterales; family Sulfurimonadaceae; genus Sulfurimonas. The sequence continues at coordinate 11,635 of JALUKS010000035.1, read as the reverse complement.
AACAGAGATAAATTCATCTTCATAAAAATAGATATTTGATACTATCTCATTTTCTATAAGACAGAATATAGAGAAAAAAGATGGAGACTCTTCAAGGTCTTCCACATGGTGTTTATATCTACTCTGCTTTTTATTTAAATTTTGTAGCATATTGAGTGTAGTTTTAGGATGTACCGTGGAAACAATAGCATCATAGGAAAATCTTTCATTATTACACACAAGTGCATTCACTCCATCTTCATCCAGAATAATTTCAGTAACTTCACTTCTCTTTTTTATTTTTGTTGTCATGAGAGAGTTTTGTAGTGCTGAGATAATAGCACCTCCACCTTCTTCTATCTTTCTTGTTCCATCAAGCATATTTATAAATATTTTTGCATAAAAGTCGAAAGATGCCTCTTCAAAAAAAGCAGTAGCGTAAAATATAGTAAAGTGAAGAAATATTTTTCGTAGTTTTGTATTTTTTATATCTTTGAGAACATCGCCTACACTTCGTGAATCTATCTTCACAAACTCTTCAGGCTTAGAGCTAATGATACTCGACTCATAGCATTTCTCAAAGAAAGTTGCTATAGCATCTTTTTCTGTAGGAAATCGCTCTTGCAGTTGGGCTTGAAAGAGTGAAGAACTTTGTGGTACTTCAAACACTTCCCCCTCAATATTGAGTATATCAAATACTCCATCATACTTCTCTAGTTGTAACTTCTCTAGTAAGCCCAAATCTTGCATAGAGTTGTAAAGATACTGCTTTTCAGCAAGAGCACCTGAGTAGTGAAAGCCTATATCAAAAAGAACCTGTTTCCTTTTAAAAGAGTCAAGTACCCCACCTATCTTTGGTAATCGCTCATAAATAGTAGGAGAGTAGCCTCGTTTTTCGAGCATAAGTGCACAGAGAAGTCCACTCAATCCCCCTCCTATTATCGCTATGTTCATCGAACCATACCACCACTGATATTCATTACATCACCAGTAACATAAGAGGCTTTATCTCCTAAAAAGAAAACACATTCTGCCACATCCTTAGGAACTCCTATTCTGCGAAGAGGTATAGCTTTTTTCATCTCTTTAAGTGGTAAATCTTTTGTCATCTCTGACTCTATAAGCCCTGGAGCTACTGTATTGACACGGATTTTATAGCGTGCTACCTCAGCAGAGAGTGCTTTACTAAACGCTATCATTGCACCTTTTGCTGCCGAGTAGTTTGTCTGCCCTGCATTACCTACTACACCAGATATAGAAGCAACATTTACAATAGAGCCTTTTTTATTAGCTATCATATTTTTTAGCACCGCTTTTGTTACATAGTAAGTACCATTTACTGAGGTATCTATAACACTATCCCACTCTTCATCACTCATAAAAAAGAAGAGATTATCTTTCGTAATACCAGCATTATTCACGAGAACATCTATCGTAAGATTTTCTAATGCTCCACGAACTTCCTCTTTGTTAGATATATCAAACTTAATAATTTCAGAGTTTTTATAAGTCTCTTGCAGTTCTAATGCCTTAGCCTTGTTACTTCTATAGTTGATATAAACAAAGTAGCCATTGTTATGAAAATACTCTACACACGCCTCACCTATAGCACCTGTAGCACCAGTGACTAAAACTTTCTTCATCTCAATCATTAAGCAAACTCACCTTCGAGGATTCTCTTATATATCACTCTAATATCAATATCCATTCTTCTATCAAACTCTAGTGCTGCTACTTCAGAGCGCACTTTATCGTAGTTGGCTGCTAAAAATGTAGAGACTTCACTTCTTCCACGAAGATCAACTGCTTGCGCCATACCAATAATCGCTATACTTAACATATTTGTCAAGTCTGGAAGTTGCTTAGCAAAGTGAAGTGCTGCTGTTGTTCCCATACTTACTTTATCTTGGTTAAAAGATTCTGTTGGACGTGAATGAAGTGATGCTGGAACTGTGTTCATTATAACATCTGCTGTTAAGGAGCTAAGCGTAATCTGCATCGCTTTAAAACCGTGATGTGTAGATTTTTTATTTATTTTAAGTGATTCACCTAAACCTTTGTTAAACTTATGATCGACTAGGAGACCAAACTCTTTATCGAGTAAGTCTGCTACATTACCAACACAGATACGCATTGTATCCATCGCATGACAAACATAACCACCATAGAAGTTACCAGATGTATAGATTTTTCTTCCTATATGATCTATAAGAGGGTTGTCATTTACACCATTTATCTCTGTCTCTATCCACTTCTTCGCTAATGTCAAGTTATCGTGAACAACACCTAAAACTTGTGGAGCACAACGGATAGAGTAGCGATCTTGAATATTTTGTTCTGCTTCAAGGTGAAACTGATCATAACGACCAAATGCCTCATGAGTCAGCTTAGAACCACTACATTTTGCCAAAATATTCGCTGCAGTTTTTCTCTGTCCATCAAAAGGCTTAGAGTCATGAACAAATGGTTCAAGTGGTGTAATATCGCCCAAAAGAAGCTCAAATACAGAAGCTACAAAAGATTCCATAGTACTTAAAATAGTCTCAAATTTGGCAATAGCATCGATAGAAATAGCACTCATAGCTGCTGTACCATTCATAATACCGAGTGCCTCTTTTGGCTTAAATACATAAGGCTCAATACCTAATTCTTTGTAGAGTTCTGCTGTATCTCTCACTTCACCATTATAGTAGCACTCTCTATCTCCAGCAACTACGGCAGCGATATAAGAGAGTGGAGTTAAGTCTCCACTAGCCCCTACTGAACCTTGAGAAGGGATAAGAGGATAGATTTTTTTCTGAAGTAACATCTCAAAGCGTTTCAGCAAATCATAACTCACACCACTTTTTCCCTTACAGAGACTAATCATACGAATAGTCACCATGATACGAGAGACCTCTTCACTTAGATAGTTTCCAACACCACAACCATGAAAACTATAAAGATTTTTCTGAAGCTCCTGAGCCTCTTCAAATGCTGCATAGTTCTGTCCAGCTTCACCATAACCAGTTGTAACACCGTAAATTGGTCGACCTGCAGCGATATTTTCTATGAGAAAATCATGCCCCGCGTTTATGAAATCAATGAACTCTTTGCTATCATCTAATCTTATACTACTATCGTGTAAAAAGTTTTCGTATGAAATCTCTCTATTATTTATTAACATCTATTTTCCTTGGATTAAAAAAATCATAAAAATTATACCATTGATTAGGATAAATTTTTATGATTTTCGTTAAAATATCTATATATTCTTGTGCAATCTCTTCTACCGTTCTATCATTTATAGAAATTTCTTTAAATATAAGCTTATAGTGTTGCTCCTTTTCTAAGAGAACAAATGCAGCAACAAGAGGTTTTTTAAATCTATGTGCTATATCAAATGGATTTCTATTAATCTCTATAGGAGTCCCTAGAAACATTACCTCAACCACTCTTCTCTCATCTACTACCCTATCAGCCATCATCGCTACGACCTCTTTAGCCATCAAAGCATTAGCAATCTGAATATTTGCCGTGATAGCACCCTTAGCAAGATCAATAATCTTGACCTTTTGCTCATTTATACGCTCTTTTGATTTTTCAAGTTCACTAATTTTATCTTGAGTAGATTCAAACATCACAATATTCATAGGGGGAACATCTGCCTGCATAGAGTGTCCAGCAGTCGCCCAACCACCAATATGAGAGAGTAAAACGATACCACCCTCCTGTAGAGATAAAAAAGCCTCTTTATTATCATGTTCAAAAACTAATGTATCAGGCTTCATACGCGAAATAAATCTATCAAAAATAGAGAGTGCAAAAAGTTTTATATGTTTAAAGTAGCGAATAAATGTCAGAGGTACACCTAAATGCTCATAATAACTCTCTAATGATTTTTTAATATCCCTCGTAAATAGCACATAATAGAGTGCTACAAAGTTCAAAATAAAAGAGACAAATCTATACCCTAAAAGTTTATAGAGATAAAGTATAATTTTATGTCCCAAAGCACTACCATACTTTTTTACTCCCATAAAAAACCTCGTAAGAGTAGATACCTCTGCAACATTAATTTTGTATGTGCCTTTGTTAATCGAATATTATCTTGGACTTTATCGAAATGAGAGACTCTCTCCTCTTGTGGAGGATAATAACACTCGACTTCTACATCAACTATCTTTCCCCCTCTATAGGAGTGTAATGCAAGAACCTCTATCTCAAAATCAAATCTTCTATTTTGAATTTTCAAATCTACTATAGTTATAGGGTAGACTCTCAAACCACTCTGTGTATCCCCTAGAGATTGAAAAGTCTCTAAAAAAACCCAAAAATTACTAAACTTTCGTCCAAACTTAGAGCTATTAGGTACATTTGCAGAAGTAAAATCACGATTACCTATCACTATAGTTCCCTCTTGATATGCAGAGATAAGAGGAGCTATTTGAGAACTTAAATGTTGTTTATCTCCATCAAAAGTGACAATAGCACTAAATCCATGCTCTTTTGCATACTGAGCACCACTCAGTATCGCTTCCCCCTTACCCATATTTTTTTCATGCCGAATTATAGTAATCTCGGAATATTTTGTTCTTACTATTGGGATAGAGCCATCATCGACAACTACTATTTTATAATTATATCTCATAAGGTCATCTAAAACTTCCTCAATAAAAGGAGAGTTATAAACAGGAACTACAACACAAATATTCATAGAGTAAAGTTTGCCACTTCTTTCTCTTCACAGATAACACGAAATTTATTACCATCTCTTTTATATGTTAAAATCTGCTTTGGCACTACTAAAGCCATAAACTTTGCTTTTTTAATTGTTACAATTTCTATATCAAAAATATCTGCAACAATCTCAAAATGCGTAATTCCTGGTAAAACTGGGTATCTTGGAAAGTGTGCTTTAAAGATAGGATGTCTCTTATCACTTAGTTTTACTACTGCTTCGTTCTCATTTTTTGAAACAAGTTCATATAAACCCTCAAACATATTCTAAATCCTTTTCACTTGGTAGTATTGTTAATTTTTGCCCTACTTGAGGTCTTATTAAATCTTCTTGTCGACACCCTAAAACTCTTGCTGCTGTATCTACACCAGAGAATGTTGCTCCAGTAACACCATGAGCTAATATACTCGCCCCACATAGATAAAGGTTTTTAATCTCACTTACTGCTCTAAAGGCATTTGGACCTATTTGATTAAGTGTTTTTTGTGTTCCATAAACACTTCCTCTTGTACTATTAATAAAATGCTCATTTGTAAGAGGTGTTCCTAAATCTTTATAGACAATATGCTCTTCTATACCAGGGAGTGCCTTCTCTAGTGTGTTTATCATCTTCTCCATAAGTCTCTCTTTTAATGCCTTATACTTTTGAGAATCTCTTCTCTTCTCTTTTGCAAACTCTTTAAATAATTCATAATTAACAAATGTAAGTACCTCAAATGTATGCTCTTTACCATTAAAACTTGAAGGATCTTTCAGTGTTGTACAGCTTATAAAAAGACCAGAAAAGTAGTCGCCTAATGTTATATCTTTTTCCATCATTTTATCATACACTGCATCCATATCTTCATTTGGCATAACCCAGATATTTCCAGAATCTATGCCCAACTGTGTAACATCCATCTCGACTGTCAAAAAGAGTATCAAAGAGCTACATGAGTATTTACTCTGCTCAAGTTTGGCAGAGAGTTTTTCACTTAAATTTTCTCTTTTGACCAAATCAGTATATGTTTTTTCAGGATCGGCATTAGAGATAATATGCGATGCATAAATCTTTTCTCCATTTTCTAAAAGAACACCAATGGCTCTCTTCTCACTGCTCCCCTCTAATAAAATCTGTTCTACTCGCTGTTTCGTACGAATCTCGCCTTTATGTACTTTAAGAGCTTTAATCATTGCATTAACGATAGAAGCACCTCCACCTTTAGGATAGTAACCACCACTTAAATAGTGTTCCATAACAGCTGCATGAAGAGGAAAACTCGCTTGTGCAGGAGGGAGTCCGTGATCACCACACTGAACATTTAAAATCTTTTGCAAAAGAGGATCTTTTACATGCCAATTTATCACTCTTTTTAAAGAGAAAAGCCCATATTTTCCTAAATGACGAGTACGCCAAGGAATAGTCACTTTATCCCAAAAACCATCTATTTTTGGGATGAGCTGTAGCTCTCTACTCACATCACGAACGGTATTGAGGTATCTCTTTATCCCTTTTTTTTCATGTGGAAATCTTTTAATAAGGGCCTCTTTAAAAGCATCAAATCCAGCAGGTATATCGAATCGCTCTTCGCCAATCCAACAATGTTCATACCCCTTTGGATTCATCTTGTAAAAAGTTAAATCGTTAGCAATACCTAAACCTTTGTAGAGATTATTTGAAGACTCACCCTCAGCCAAGAGTCCTATGTAATGGACTCCTGGAGTAAACTTACTCTCATGTCGTGAAAAGGTATGACACCATCCACCAGCAAGATAATGCTGTTCTAAAACAAGAACTTTTTGTCCCTTTCGTGCAAGAGATAAAGCAGAAGCCAAGCCACCTGCTCCCGATCCAATTACTATAGCATCATACTGTTGCATTATTGAACTGCTATCACTAATGTTCCTGTAGCTACAGATACTTTCTCTTCAAAAATCTCAAATCCTACATATCTCATTTTATCCAGACGATGTTCATCAACTACATGAGCTATAAACTCCATCTTTGTAGGTTTTTGAAGAAGTTTAATCCCTTTAAAACTCACTAAAAAAGCACTCTCTTTATCATTTAAACGAAATGCTGAAGTACTTTGAGCAGCAGCTTCAACAAGCATTGGTAGTGTAGGTATCTGATTAAACTCTACAAGAACATCTGCTGTTTTCTCTGTTTTTGTTACTATTTTTTTTGCAAATAGTATAGGTGCTAAATGTGGAAGTATAATCTCTTGCATACTATTTAACTATTTTTTACATTATTAATGTATTTTGTTAAAGAACTGCAAGAAGCAAAAATACTCTCTGCTTGAGCCATATCTGTTATCTTCACTCCAAACTCTTTTTCTAACACAAGTGTAAGTTCTATCGCATCAACAGAATCAAGTCCTAAACCATCATCGCCAAAGAGAGCCAAATCATCTTCTATCTCATCTATCTCAATATCTTCTAGGTTTAAACCTTCTATTATTTTTGCTTTTACTTCTTCTATCTTTATCATTCTTTTGCCTTTATGTAAATAATACTTTTTTTCCCATCGCTGAGTAGTTGATTTGTTCAACAAATTTTAATGAGAATGGTATCGTAATAATACCATAGTATTGACTTATTTTTTCTTTTATATGTTGCTTTGAAACTTCTTTTGTTGCTTCTAAAGTGATAATAATCTGCTCACTTCGTAGAAGCTCCTTTTTATAAACCAGTTCTACTATCGCCCTATCTATCTCTGGAATCTCTTCTAAAATAGTCTCTATTTGTAAAGCAGATATGCGTTTACCTGCTATCTTTATAAGTTTGTTACTTCTACCAATAAGCACAAAAGTTCTCTCCTTAATCTCTACAATATCCTCGGTTTGATAAGGCTGTTCTAATTTCTCTATCTTTTCTCGTAAGAGATAGGGAGAGATAAAAGGAGAAGTGACATTAAGTCTCTCTTGATGCTTAGAAATTGTAACACCATCTAAAGCACTCCACTCACTTCTATTCCCCTTTTTATAAGCTATCCCCCCTGTCTCTGTAGAGCCAAAAAGTTGCACAACATTTGAAGAGTATTTTTTCTCAAAAATTGTAACATCCTCCAGACTTAAAGGTGCGGTAGAGGAGATAAAAGTAGTTTTTGAGAGTGATATTTCTATAGGTAACTTTGCCAATGCTTTGATAAAAACAGGTGTTGTAATAACAAGTGTATCATCCCTAGACTCCTCTATAAGTTCATAGGGTAAGAAGTCCTCTTTGACAACTAATGTCACATCTCCTAGTGCCATAGGGAGAAGAAGCCCTGCTAAAATACCGTAGATATGTACAAAAGGAACAGTAACTACTACTTTTTTTATCTTCCTTGTTGCAACAACCTTTTTTAGACTCTCTACCTCTCGCAGTAAATTCTCCTCAGACTTAAAAGCCCCAACAGGAAAACCACTACTCCCTGAAGTAAAAAAAAGAAGTCTAGCTTGTTTATTGACAATTTGAATATCTTCAAAGTTATTGATATTATTACTATTATAAAAATCTAAGAGTTGCTTATGATTTGCATCAAAAAGCACTATCTTCTCTCCACTAAGAAACTTTGGTATAAAAGAGTTAATAAACGCTAACTTATTACTTGTCTGGATATACTCCCACTCAGCTGTAGTCGTTACACTCTCCCCTAACTCTACAATCTCTCGTCTTCCATCTAAATGAATATATTCAAAAATCATCTCATAACCTTAATAAGTAAAAATATTGCTCCACAACCTAAAGTAATTACTACTCCTATCGAGTGAAGTGCTGTAATAGTACTAAAGATCAGCACACCAAATGCAGCGAATGTACTAAGAAGCGAATATTTAATAGCTAGCATTGTATGTGAAACTTTTTTAGAGTTACTCATATAGATACCATAATCTATCCCTATCGCTACTAAAATGATAAGAGAGAAGAGGTGCATAATATTCACACCTCCTAAAGAAACGAGTACAGATAATGTAACTCCTAGAGGAAAAAGAATATAGTTAAGTGCATAAATAAAATTCTTTTTCACACTAAAAAAGAGTAAAATAGCGATAAGACCAATCACAATAGAGCCATAAAGCATAAGGTTCTCAACCATGCTATATGCACTCTTTTGAAATATTTTTTTAATATCTAAATCTATCACATAGGGTAATCTTTTGGTTACATTCACATCATTCACAAGTGCTATAGTATAGAAAATACCTTTTGCTTGATATATGGAAAGACCATAGCTCTGAAAAATATTACTATTTTTCATCTCACAAGAGGGTAAATTCTTTGTAAAACTATATGCATTTGAAAAGTAGTTCTTCTTAAAACCAATTTGTACAGCCTCTTGGTTAAGTATATTTTTTAGTCGTTGAAAATCATAAGTATTAAGCTCCTCTTTCTTTCTTTGACAACTCTCTTTATCTTGAACAAAATTAGCTAAGGAGAAACTATCTGTTGCAACTTTTTTTAGTTGATGCAACTCACTAAAGAGTCTCTCTTGTGATGAAGCTTTTACTATTACTGGATGTAATGTAGTGCCACTATTTGTTTGAAAAAGTTGCTGTGCATGATGAAGATTACTATTCTGATAATCTAACTTCTTTATATCGCTATCAAGTACAAAATAACTAGCACTATAAATAAGTAGTGCTAAAGATATAAAGAAGAATGTAATGGAGGAGATTCCTCTCTTCTGTTTTTGCTCCTTTATCTCCTCTTTTGGCACATAAGAAGTGAGTTCTAATTTTGGAAATACAAAAGTAAAAAGAACAAAAGCAAAAGAGAGAGATAAAACAGCAAAAGTACTAATTTGAGCAATAAGAGGAATAGGAATAAATGCAAATATTGCAAAAGCTACAACAGTTGTAAGATACCCATACAATACATTTTTATCTACTTTTTTATCACTCTGATAGAAGTTATGAAAATGGTAATGAAGTAAATAGTCAATACTTACAGCAGTTAAGCTCATACCAAAGGCTAACGAGAGAAGATTAAAGTTCTCTATAAAAAGAGTACAAAGAAGAGTTGCAAAGAGCATAGAAGAGACGAGTGCAATCAAGGTTTCTGTCAAAAGTCTCAAGTTTTTGATAAGAAGATAGTAGATGAAGAGTAGGACTATTGTCGAGAGCACTACTATCCACTGCACATCGGCTTTAATCTTCTGTGAGTTTTCTACTGTATAAAAGAAAGGTGCAAAAGCGACTACATCAGAGTAGTTGCTCAATAGCTTATGCACGGCATCATAAAGCTCTTTTGCTTCTTGCATCTGCGAAGGAGATACATCTGTCATCACACGAATGAGATAGCCATACTTGCCAAGTGTTATAAACTCCCCTCTATGTGTTACTCCTGACTGTTTTATATGCCTAAGATGAAACAAATTTAAAGGGTCACTCTTATTGATAGTTGTATAGAAAAACCCACTCAACTGTTCATCATAAAGATTTTGTAGTTTTTCTATACTCTGTGCCTGAGTCATCTTAGTGCTATTAAAATCTGCAAGGAGTGGATAGTACTTTTTGTAATACTCCTGCATTGCTTCTGTTGGAACAACACTTGATTGCACATAATCAATATGATGCAATTTTTCCAACTGTTGTGTTAGTTCTTTCGTCCTCTTTTGTGCAGTTGCGTCAAAACCCTTTACTGCAATAAGCATCTCTTTTGAGTAGCCTAAGTTATCAGCAATTTTAAACTTAGAGAGTGTCCCTTGTGTGGTAAAAAGAGAGAGTAGATTTGTAGAGAAATGTAGAGAGTCTTTAAGAAATATACCACAAGCTAGTAGTATAAAAAGTACAATAAGATTAAGATATTTTATCATGAATGGTTATACTTATCGTATCACTATTTTGCAAAAAAAGTTTTATATACTTTAGACTATTTTTCTCCTTACGAAGCAAAATATATTTAAGATAACTTTTCAATCGACCAAGAGGTAGTAATCTCTCTCCATCAGAGGTATGCTCAATCGTAAACATCTCATGAAGTTCATGTACATCACCATTATGTAAGAGTATGAGTATTTCAAAATAACGTATCATCTTAAACTTTTGCAACTCACTAAGAGCCACTTCCTTACTCTTTTCATAATAGAGAAGTTCTCCATCTTTATAGTCAAGCTCTTTTGCTATCTTTGGGTACTTAATATCAAGACTATCTTTATAGAAATCTATTGTACCCTCTAGTTGCATATAATGATTGATAGCATCACTATAGCGCAACTCTGTGAAATGATAACTCTGTGCAAATACTAAGGAGCTAAAGAAGAAAAAAGCTAAAAGAAATCTCATATTTTTACTTTAATGCCTCGTATGTTTTTTCAAGTGCATAAGTTGAAGAGGTAACAAAACTATTGTTTTGATCCCATACATAACCACTTAAAATAGATATAATTTTTTTCGTAATCTCTGGATTTTTTTTATCTGAAAAGAGAATCGTTTGAAGTGTTCCATCATACCAAGTATTTACATAGTCTCTAAAGACATCAATACCCATCATCATATACTCTTCATACTCAACCTTATAATCAACTGCCTCACCTCTTAACTCTCTTGCTGTAAGTTCTGCTGCTTTTGCACCTGATTCAAGGGCTAGTGTGACGCCAGAAGAGAAAACAGGGTCAAGAAATTCAGAAGCATTTCCCGTAAGTATAAAGTTTTTACCAAAGAGTTTTGTAACGGCAGATGAGTAGCCACTTAAAGAGTTAACACCATCAAGAAATTTTGAATCAGCATAACGTTTTGAGGCATTAGGACTATTGTAGATAATATGCTTCCAAAACTCTTCATCACTCATATTAAATTTTTCAAAATACTCTTCAGTACAGACAATACCAACAGAAGTTGTCCCATCAGAAAATGGAATATTCCAAACCCAAGCATCATTATCTCCAATAACATCAATAACGATATATCCACTCTGTTCTCCCTCTGGTCGTTTATCACTATCTACACGTGCAAAAGTTGCACGGCGAAG
>JALUKS010000034.1 GCA_027056465.1 Sulfurimonas sp. | reverse complement strand
CCTGTTGCATACTCTTTTGAAAGTCTGCCCATGTTCTCACTAAGTTGTCGCTGTTTGGTGAGGGTTCTTTGAAGCATCTGCCCATCATTTTTATCCTTTCCCGTTAAGATGGCACCATTTATCTTCTCTTTGAGTGAGCTATCTTGCTTGCCTACACCTTGTTTTGAAAAGCGTTTTTTGGCAAGGGAGACTTTCTCTTTTTGGACTTGCACTACTCTGCTTATCTTCTTGAATTCATCCTCTTGATCCTTAAGGACTTTTTTCTTGTGGGAGAGTGTCATGTTGTAAGCCTCTTGAGCTACAGAGAACTTTGATCTGTACTTATGTACTTCACCTGACTTTAGCATGACAGTATGCTCTGAGAGTGCATCGAGTAGGCTTCTGTCATGACTCACTAAAATACCAACACCCTTATAACTTTGGAGTGCTTGGAGGACTATGCTTTGTGAGTACTCATCGAGGTGATTTGTCGGTTCATCCACCATAAGCACATCACTATCACTAGCGAGTGCAACGGCTAACTGTAGGCGTTTACGCTCCCCATGACTTAGTACATCCCATACACCGAGCCACTCATCTTTGACATGTAAAAGGTCACGGAGTTTGTAAGCCTCTTTTGTGTAAGTCATCATAAATTCATCAAGCTCTTTTGGTGGAAATTCTGTGTTTTGAGTGCAGTAGACAACAAGGCTATTGCCTATAATCATCCCTTTTTCACTTTTAAGTTCTTTAGAGATAAGCTTTAAAAGGGTACTTTTCCCAGAACCATTTATCCCCGTAATACAACTCCATCCCTTGTCAAAGTCTAGGTTAAGGGCGTTAAAGATAGGCTCAACTGCACTTGGGTATTTGTATGAAAGATTTCTTATTTTTAGGCTATTCATTGGATACTCTTTTTTGTTGACTTGCTTTTAAATGCCCAGATTCTTCTTTAAGTCTCTTAGCAATCCATTTTTTGAGATATTAAGTGACTGAAGTCTCTATTGCACTATCCATCTATCATTTTTAAATATAACTTCATTATCAAGCATTACACTTTTTGTATCTACAAACACATCTATATGAAACTTACCATCGCCTCGTTTAAAGCCAGGTTTACCATACATTCCATGTTTCCTGCCTAATGAAAGATGCACACCACACATACGCTCGTATGTTCCTGTATCACATACAGTACGAGTTTTACTAAAGGCACGGTTGAGTCCGAAGCCGATCTCTCTGACCCATACAGAACCTTCACCTTCACGAATAAGATCTAAAATCTCATCAAAGGCAGGTGTTGTATTTTCTGTAGCAATTACTTGCCCTTTTTCTATGATAAGTGTCGCAGGTGTTTTTGGTCTATTTATCTGGTAACTTATATCACTAAAGATAAAAATCTTCACCCGTCCATGAACTGACTCTAAATCTTTTGCTTCTGTAAAAACTTCTCCTATTGGGAATTGTCCACCACTGTTTGCCATCTTTGAGTAGTCACCGATATTGAGTTTAGCACTTTCAAAAGCAGAATCAAAGTGAAGTAAATCACCATCACTCTCTATAACACCACCCTTTGCAGAATCAATTTTAGCTTGAAGAGCATAACCAGTTTTTCTGTAGTACTTTTTATCATAAAACATAGAGTCTATGTAGCAGGGGACTTCATCATCACTCATCCGACTAAGATGTGGATGCTCTATCACTTTTATTTTTCGTTTAAAAAGTTCTACTCGTATTCTAAAAGCATCTAAACGAAAGTTTTTTGATTGGATGAGAGCTACGAAGTCAAACTCTTTGAGCGCATTAAGCTGTTTTAAAATCTCTTGAGGCTCTGTAAGATTAAAGTCTATAAATGAAGCAGAGGGTAGGGCTTCTTTATAAGCTATATATAATAGATTAGAGAGAAGAGAATTAGTGTCATACACAACTATAGCATTCTCTTGTTCAGTATGTTCAAAAACATCTTCAATTATGCTTTTAATATTTTGCTTCGCTTTTTCTTGCAAACTATTTTGTAGATTCTGCATCTAATTTAGCTACTTTTTTCTTTTTGTTATGTCTTGGTTTTTTTACTCTATTCTTTTTAGAAATGTTTATTCTTGGCGTATGCTCAAAATTTTCTAACTCTACTTCTTTCATCTCACACTTCATCATAAGTTCTATAGAGGCAAGTGCATTTTCATCTTCAGGATCTATTAGACTTATCGACTCTGCTATCTCATCAACTAAACGCAGTCGTTTAAAGTAGTCTGGATGTTCAAACGGCAAATCATAGTTTATTAGGAGTTCTACATTTTGTAGCGATAGCGTTTCTAAAATTCTATCCGTAGTAATGAGTATGCCTAAATCTTTAGTGTTAAAAGAGGAAGCTGCTTCTTCTATCTGTGATGCACGATGATTTCCATGTATAGCTAAGGCATTAGTGATACAAAGCTCTTTAAAAAATGTGACTAATGTATCTGCACTGCGTTTATTCTTTACAACAATAAGTGTCTGATTATTGGTAAATTTCTCTTTGAGTTCTTTAAGCAGTCTATTCTTATCATGCTGTTGCACAAAATAACTCTCTTGTGAAGTTCTTTGTCCTACACTGATATAATCATAATACTTTTTTTTCACTACTGTTTTCTCTTCACTCATCTGCTCTCTCTTATCTATTTTGAATCCACTCAGTAATCATACTAAGCTCATCTCTATCTATACTGTGGTCTTTGTTATAGCTCTTAAACTCTATGTTAAAACCACCCTCTTGTAGTGTTTGTAGTTGACTCTTTGAAATTTCGTAAGGTAAAACAGGATCTTCTCTACCATGAGTAGATAACCAGTTGTTTTTATTGACATGAGGGTTCATATCTTCAAGTAATTTTTGTGCATCATAAATGTAGCCACTTATCGCAATATATCCAGCTAATTGCTTATGGTATCTCGCTCCAAATTCAAAGGTCAGTAAAGCCCCTTGAGAAAAGCCAAAAAGAAAACTCTTATCTGCTTTAAAATCACTCTCAAAAAGAGTATCTAAATCTTTTGTAAGTAGAGTAGAAGAGTACTCAATTCCAGGGAGTTGATTTGGAGGCAGTTGATACCATGAGTTACCAGTGAAATACTCAAAAGGTGCATCAAAAAGAATATAATTCATATCATCTAAATTTAAAAAAGAGGGAAGACCAACAAAACCTTCACTCGAATCTCCACGACCATGAAGAATTATCATCAATTTTTTGGAAGGGATTTTTGCAGGTATGAAAAGATTTTCTAACTCTAAGTTTTCATAACTTTTCATTTTACTCTTTTTCGCTTTATATTTTCAGTTGGAAGTAAAAATTCTAAGTTTCCAACAGTTTTTATGGAGAGTTTTTGGGATTTTAGTAACTCTTGAACTCTTACCTTACTCTCTTCATCAAGTAAAAGTGCTATATCATCTTGTGTAAGTGGGCGTTTATCTAAGGTGTTAAGTATCTCTTCTTTTGAATAAGTTGCATTATTCGCTTCAGCATGAATACGAGAAGCTATATGAATAGGAAGAGAATTATCAAATGTCATAGCTATCTCATGAAGTTCTTTGTATCTAATACCAACTACAGGATAAGCAGGAGGTCTATCGATAGTTCCTAAATCTATTCTCTCAGCATTTATCTCTAAAAGAGTTCTGTTGAGTTCTTTAATCTCCTCTTTTGTATCATTAAGTCCATGTACAAAAAGTATCTCTATGAAAAGCTTTCCTCTGTACTCTTTACTAAACGCTATAACTCTCTCTACGATTTCATCTACTTTAATGCTTTCATGTGGTCTATCTATTTTTTTAAAGACATCAGCACTTATGGCATCTAATGAGAGTTTCACTTGATCAAGTTTTAAGAGAGAAGTGTAAACATTAGGCTCGATGAGTGTAGCACTGTTTGTAAGTATAAGGGTTTGGGTTCTCCCCTTGATGGCATCTATTTTCTCTATAAGTTCACTTAAGTGAGGATAGAGTGTCGGCTCTCCATTTGCTGTGAGTGTAATAACATCAATATTTTGAGTAAGATGTTTTTTGAGTTCTTTTATGATTTCTTCTACACTAACAGTTTGAGACTGTTTATCTGTAGTCTCTGAGGGTGCAAGTTCACAATAGAGACAGTCAAAATTACACTGTTTGAGGGCTGGGGAGAGGTCTATGCCTAGACTCATGCCAAAACGGCGTGAGTTGATAGGTCCGAAGATTATACTATTTTTTGCTGACACGTTGGCACTCTGATACGAAGTGCTTTGCATGTTCAACTGGTACATCAGGAAGTATTCCGTGACCTAGGTTGAAGATGTGGCGTGAACTGCCCATAACACTTTGAATATGCTCTACTGATTCAGTAGTTGCTTCTTTTGAGTAGAGACGGCACGGCTCCATGTTTCCTTGAAGGACATATTTCTCTCCAAGTTTCTCACGTGCGAGTTCCATAGGAGTAGCCCAATCAACACCAAATACATCAAAATTTCCATACACCTTATCGTAAAAAGTGGGAACACCTTTTGGAAACATAATAATAGGAATATGTGGATATTTTTCTTTTAAATATTCAGCAATTTCAACCATATACTTCCAAGAAAATTCATCATACTTTTCAGTTTCAATAGCTGATGCCCATGAGTCAAATATCTGTACGACATCTATCCCAGCTTGAATCTGTTTCTCCATATAAAGTTTTACAACTTCTGTTACTTTAGCTAAGATACTATGTAAAAGTTCAGGATTTGAGTACATCATCTTTTTACAAATATTATATGTTTTAGTGCCTTGCCCTTCTATCATATAGGTTGCAAGAGTCCATGGAGCTCCTGTAAAACCTATAAGCGCTTTATCATCAGCTAACTGCTCTTTGATAAGTTTGATTGTGTCAAAAACATATGTGAGTTTACTAGCTGCTTCATCACCACCTATAAGTCTATCAAGGTCAGCTTGAGTTTTTAAAGGGTCTGAGAATTTAGGACCTTCACCTTTTACAAAAGATAAATCCATTCCCATTTCATCAGGAATAACTAATATATCGCTAAAAAGTATAGCCGCATCTACACCAACTATATCTACTGGTTGCAGTGTTACTGCACAAGCTTTTTTAGGGTTATGACAGAGGTTTAAAAAGTTTCCTGCTTCTGCACGAACAGCCATATACTCTGGCAAATAACGTCCAGCTTGTCTCATCATCCACACTGGTGTGTATGGAGTCTCTTTACCTAAACATGCATCTACAAATATTTTTCCCATATTAATTTTCCTTAATGATTATGATGTCCTACTTTACCTAAAAAGTATAAACCTACAGCTACAGCAGTGATAGAAAGTGCGAAATAGAGCAT
>JALUKS010000033.1 GCA_027056465.1 Sulfurimonas sp. | reverse complement strand
AACTATTATGTCTGAAGAAAAAAAACAAGATGAAAACCTCGTTAATGAGGGAAATATCGTAGAAGAACAAGAGATAGTTGCTGATGAAGCAGAAGCTGAAGCAGAGGCTGTTGAGAATGAGTTTGATTTACTTCAAGCTGAATTAACAGAGCTTAAAGATAAATATGCTCGTGTGCATGCTGACTTTGATAATATCAAAAAAAGATTAGAACGCGAGAAATATACGGCAGTTGAGTATGCAAACGAAAAATTTGCTAAAGATATGATTCCTGTTATGGATGCACTTGATGGTGCTATGAAGTCTGTTGAGATAGATGGTGATAAAGCTGAACTTTTTGATAAACTCAAAGAGGGAATTGAGCTTACACACAAGCAGTTTCTTACACAGTTAGAAAAACATGGTGTTGCTATGGTCGCACATGATGAACCATTTGATCCAAATATTCACAATGCTGTTCAAGCAGTAGATCATGAAGAGGTTGCATCTGGACAAATCGTACAGACTTTTCAAACTGGATACAAATACAAAAATCGCCCACTTCGTGAAGCGATGGTAATAGTAGCAAACTAGTTATTAGTCCGATAAAGGAACAAAGTGCTACTTAGGTGGCAAAACTTATTTTTAAAACATACTATACTTTCACTGTTTTAAAAAATAAATAATACAAAATACAAATTAAGGAAATAATATGTCAAAAGTAATTGGAATAGATTTAGGAACAACGAATTCATGTGTAGCAGTTTACGAAGGTGGTGAAGCGAAAATCATCCCTAATGCAGAGGGTAAAAACACTACTCCATCAGTTGTAGCATTTACAGATAAAGGTGATGTTCTAGTTGGAGATCCTGCTAAACGCCAAGCTATCACAAACCCAGAGAAGACTATCTCTTCTATTAAGAGAATTATGGGTCTTATGATGAATGAGGAGAATGCAAAAGCAGCTCACGATAAAGTAACTTATAAAATAGTTGATAAAGATGGTGCTGCTTGTGTTGATGTTGCTGGTAAAGTATATACTCCACAAGAGATTTCTGCGAAAATCCTTACAAAACTAAAAGAAGACGCTGAAGCTTACATCGGTGGGAAAGTAACTGATGCTGTTATTACAGTTCCTGCATACTTCAATGATGCACAACGTAAAGCGACAAAAGATGCTGGTACAATCGCAGGACTTAATGTTCTTCGTATTATCAATGAGCCAACTGCTTCTGCACTTGCTTATGGTTTAGAGAGTAAATCTGAAGAAAATGTACTTGTTTATGACCTTGGTGGTGGTACATTTGATGTAACAACTCTTGAGATCTCTGATGGTACTTTTGAAGTTCTTTCAACTGATGGTAACGCATTCCTCGGTGGTGATGACTTCGATAATAAAATCGTTGACTTCTTAAATGATGAGTTCAAAAACTCTCACGGAATTGAGCTTAAAAATGATAAGATGGCATTACAACGTTTAAAAGACTCTGCTGAAAATGCAAAAAAAGAGCTTTCAAGTGCAACTGAAACAGAGATTAACTTACCGTTTATCACTATGACAGAAGCTGGACCACAACACTTAGTTGTAAAACTTACTCGTGCAAAATTTGAGGGTATGATTAGTGGTTTAATTGATGAGACAATTACTCACATCAAAACTGCTATGAAAGAGTCTGACTTAGATAACAATGAAATCAAAGAGATTATCATGGTTGGTGGTTCTACTCGTGTTCCAGCTGCTCAAGAAGCTGTTTCTAAGTACTTCGGTGGAAAAGACCTTAACAAAGGTGTAAACCCTGATGAAGTTGTTGCTGCAGGTGCTGCTATTCAAGGTGGTGTTTTAAGAGGTGATGTAAAAGATGTTCTTTTACTTGATGTTACTCCACTTTCACTTGGGATTGAGACTTTAGGTGGTGTTATGACTAAGATTATTGAAAAAGGAACTACGATTCCTGTTAAAAAATCTCAAGTATTCTCAACTGCTGAAGACAACCAACCAGCTGTTTCTATCTCTGTTGGTCAAGGTGAGCGTGAGTTTGCTAAAGATAACAAATCACTTGGTCTTTTTGAACTTGGTGACATCCCAGCAGCACCACGTGGTGTGCCACAAATCGAAGTAACTTTTGACATCGATGCAAATGGTATCTTAACTGTTAGCTCAACGGACAAAGGAACTGGTAAATCTCAGTCAATCACAATCTCTGGATCATCTGGACTAAGTGAAGAAGAGATTAACAAAATGGTTCAAGATGCAGAAGAGAATAAAGCTGCTGATGAAGAGAGAAAAGCATTAGTTGATCTTAAAAATCAAGCAGATGCACTTATCGTTCAGACTGAAAAATCTGTAGAAGAGATGGGTGATAAACTTGAAGCTGAAGAGAAAGCAAAAATCGAAACTGCTGTAGCAGACCTCAAAGAGACTCTCAAAGATGAGTCAGCTACAAAAGAGCAAATCGAAGAGAAAGTAAAAGCTCTTACAGAAGCTGCACACAAAATGGCAGAAGAGATGTATAAACAAGAGCAAGACCCAGCAAAAGCTGAAGCAGATGCTAAGAAAAAGAAGGATGACGAAGACGTTATCGATGCTGAGATAGAGTAAGTTTTTACTCTTTCTCTTCATCTACTTAGGAAGATTAAAGCTTTCTAAGTAGCCATTCCATAATCTTTCCTCGTTTTTTACTGTTTAAACTCTTTTCTAGCTCATCAACTTTAATTTGAATATTATAAATATCTAAAAACTCATTTACATGTTTGAAAAATATATCTATTAAGATAGGATCAAAGTGTTTGCCTTTCATATCATTAAAGTACATAAATATATCTTCTTTACTCCATCCTTTCTTATATGATCGAGAGTATGAAAGTGCATCAAAGACATCAGCAATAGCAACTATACGACCATATATGTGAATATTTTTACCTTTTAATCCTGTTGGATACCCAGAGCCATCATACTTTTCATGATGCTCGAATGCTACAATTTTAGCTGCTTTAAAAAGAGGTAAATTAGAGTGTTCAAGCATCTTCGCACCTATCTCAGGATGTTTTTGAATCTGCTTAAACTCTGATGTACTCAAAGAACCTTTTTTATGGAGAATATCATCACTAATACCTAATTTACCTATATCATGAAGGGCTGCTGCATCTTTTAAAAGTTTTGCTTCTTTTAACTCCATTCCATAAAGTGTTGCAAGCCTAAAAGTAAAATCTGACACACGCTTAACATGGGACTGTGTTTCAATTGAATGTCCTTCTGCAATTGTTCCAAGAACATTCATAAGTTGTACTTGAGTGGTCTCTATCTCTAAGGTTCTTTCTGCAACTTTTTTTTCTAAGTTAAGTTCATAATCTCTTAATTGTAGTCTGCTTGTTACACGTGCTAATAGCTCTTCTTTGAAAAAAGGTTTCCTGATGTAATCACTAGCACCAACACTGTAAGCTTTTGTTAGTGTGTCATTATCAGCATTAGCTGTTAAAAATATGACAGGGATAGAAGCTGTCTCAGGTTCTATCTTTAAGTATCTACAGACTTCTATACCACTCATGACTGGCATCATTATATCAAGCAAAACTAAATCCACCTGCTTTTCATTCACACAACGCAGTGCAGCAAGTCCATCCCTAGCTGTAAAAACAGTGTAACCTGCCTTTTTAAGAATCTTATCTACTAAAAGTACATTTTCTTTTACATCATCTACAACTAATATATTATGACATGTGTTCTCTTTTTTATGCAAAGTAAATACCTTTTCTATCATTATACCTAATATTTACGATAACTATATTGTTACTTTGTTTGATTACAATAATAGTAAAGGATTTATAAATGCCAATATTTACAAAAAAAATTAAGCACTATGCAAAAGAGATTTTATTTTTTATACTTTTTATCGGTCTATTTTCTAATGTCATAAGTCTTTACAAAGCACAAACACTCAATAAAGAAAAACTCACGCTTACAACACATAGACTTGTAGATGCTTCAACTTATACTGTTCCTCATGACAAACCTCTCATACTTCATTTTTGGGGAACTTGGTGTCCTGTTTGTAAAGCAGAAGCTGACAATATAGAGAGACTCTCTCACTACTATAATGTTATAACAGTAGCGGTAAATTCTGGAACTGACTATGAGATACAGAACTATTTAAAGAAGAGGGGCTTAACATTTAAAGTGATAAACGACAAAGATAGTAGCCTCGCTAAACACTTCAATGTCCATATATTTCCAACAACTTTCATTTATGATAAAGATAAAAAACTGGTTTTTAGCGAAGTTGGATATACAAGCTCATTTGGCCTTTGGATAAGAATGTTTTGGGCAGGAATGAAATAATATATAGATAATTTTCATACCTCTTCACAATATACCATCTCCCACCCACTATAAACCAACACTATCTTAGCAAATGGTTTATCTCTAAAGTGTTTTATAGTTTTTGGGTCATACTGTTTGAGTTGTTTTTTTGCTTGTGTTATGAGTTCATCTCTCTTTTTGTCTGTATAATTGCTTCTTGAGATATATTTGAGTTCTATTATAGCACCATAGGGAACTTCATCACTGATAGGGTTAAGTGTTATATCTGCAAAGCCTTTGTTTAACTCTTTTTCTGTATAGACTTCATAGAGATTATTGAGTGAGAAGTATGCTACTAAAAAACCTTTTAAAAAGCTCTCTCCTTGGATGTAGTCTCTTACTACAGACTGGGCTTTTACTTGTTCGTTTAGGTAGGTAAAGAGTTCTAGGTTTTTAGTGTTAGCAAACTCAAATATTTTTCTATTAAAAGTGTTTATTTTAAAATTAAACTCAATATCCTCAAAAGCACTTGATATAAAATCTGCTACTATTTTTTTAATGGTTTGATTTGGTATGAAAAGCTTTAACGCTATGCCATACTTTTCCATTGTGACAAATCCTAATGCAAAGAGTAAAGATTCAAAGTTACTCTCTTTTGTCATTTCAAAGGCACTAAAGTTATCTTTTAGATTGAGTATCATAACCTTTTCACCTTGAATGAGTTGGTTGAGTAGATTAAAATTACCGTTTAGCTTTTTATTAGTGTAAACGAGATATTTGAGTTTTGAGTAGTCTGTTCTTACATTGACATCTATTAGCTCTTTTGGTTCTCTATTATTATATATCAAACTTTTTAGATAGTAAAGTACCATATCTGAGTTGTAGATAGTGTAAGATATATCTTCATTAAATCTATAACTATCATACCACTCATCACATCTTTTGATAATATGCTCTTTTTGCTCACTTAAACCATAATACTCTATCATAGTTATAAGCTCTTCTTTTGTTACACCAACTAAAGCATTGAGTCTATAACTACTTGATACATTTGAACCAATGTTACTTCCACTTGTTACATCAAACAGGGCTAAAGGACTTACTCCTGTGATAAACATCTTTCTTATGGGGCTATCGTTATCGCTTGTTCCTACTTTTAACATGGTAAAGAACTCTTTATAAAAAGCTTCTTTGTCTGTTACTAAACCTTTGTAATCTTCGATATCACTTACAAAAAGTTTATTTACGAAGTTATCGTATTCGTCTATGAAAATATAAAGAGGATATTTTAAACTTTGACATACACTTAACAACTCATGTAACATATCTATTGGGTTTTTATTAGCATCTATTGTAAAATCTATCTTGTATTGTTCTACAAATTTTTTCAGTGTTGTTGTAAGGTTATTTTTAAAACTATTTTTATAATCAGTAATATCAACAGCAGAAAAATCAAACTTCATACAGTAGTATTTACTTTTTTCTTCTGTTGGATTATCCAAAATATAAGTATCTGCAAATATTGCTTCAAATTCATCTTTATAAGAGATATTATAATAGGCTAACAGCATATTTACTACCAAAGATTTACCAAATCTTCTAGGACGAAGAAAATACAAAAAACTTGATTCAATCTCTATCTCTTCTATATATTTCGTCTTATCTATATAGTAAAAATTCTCTGTTTTTATTCTTTTAAAATCACTGAGTCCGTAGGGTATTTTTTTTAGCTTCATCTCTTTTTCTTTCTTCTCTGACTTTAGGCTTGTTGGTGATAACATCATTAATTGCTTTTAATACTTAAGAATTTAAACGTACTCTTACGGATTGTTCATGTGCTGTTAATCCCTCTGTATTTGCTATCAAAGCACACTCTTCACCTATCTCATTAATCGCTTTTTTACTAAAAGAGATGATAGAACTCTTCTTCATAAAGTTTTCAACACCGAGTGGTGAGTAGAACTTCGCTGTTCCTCCTGTTGGGAGAGTGTGATTTGGTCCTGCTACATAGTCACCGATAGCTTCAGGAGTATTGTGTCCTAAAAATATAGCACCTGCATGCTTGATGAGAGGAAGAAGCTCAAATGGACTCAGCGTTGCCACTTCTAAATGCTCAGGGGCAATCTCGTTCATAAGTTTAATCGCTTCATCCATATCTGCAGTAACGATGATAGCACCGCGTTCTTCGATACTCTTACGAGCAATCTCTTGACGAGGAAGTGTAACAAGCCACTTTTCTATCTCTATTTTCACGGCATCAGCTAACTTCTGTGATGGTGTAATAAGAATAGAACTTGCCATCTCATCATGCTCTGCTTGAGAGAGTAAATCTATCGCTAAGTGATTGGCGTTTGCACTATCATCAGCTAAGACACCTATCTCGCTAGGTCCTGCAATCATATCAATATTTACTTCACCAAAAACCATCTTTTTTGCAGTAGCTACGAAGATATTTCCTGGCCCTGTAATCACATCCACTTTAGGAATAGTCTCAGTTCCATAAGCCATAGCAGCTATAGCACTCGCACCACCTACTTTATAGACTTGTGAAACGCCACAAAGGTGACAAGCAGCTAAAAGTAGTTCATTTGGTTCATTATCTGGTGTTGGTGTACAAACCACGATATTTTCTACACCTGCAACTTGTGCAGGAATAACATTCATAAGAAGAGAAGAGGGATAAGCTGCTTTTCCTCCTGGTATATAAAGTCCTGCACTATCTACAGCAGTCACTTTCTGCCCTAAAATAGTTCCATTATCTTCAGTATCAAACCAAGACTTTGGCTTCTGTTTTTCATGATACGCTTTAATACGCTCATATGCGAGGTGAAGAGAAGCTTTAAGTTTTGGTTCTAAAACATCATAAGCCTTACTCATTGACTCTGTAGATATTTTTAAATCATCATCATTTGCTGGTGTCCAGTTGTCAAACTTTGCTATATGCTCTTTAAGGGCATCATTTTTTCTCTCTTGAATTTCGGAGATAATCCCACCAACGATACTACTTACCTGTGCTATATCCATCTTGCCACGACTCAGTAGCTCTTGAAAACTTTTATCGAAATTTTTATCATTTACATCTATAAATATCATTATTTTTTACCCTTTTTTATTGTGTTGAACTCTTTTTTAACAACAGTAAGTACCTTTAAAAAATATGCTTTTTGTGCATAGCCAAGGAGAGGTTGAAACATAGGTTCGCCATTTGGTAATAAAAACCAAATTCCTGGTAATCCTGGTGTATGCTGTGCTAAGGCATCAGGGATGTAATCTCTTTTATCTGTCCATGAACGAATAATAACAAAACTTTTGTTAAGCACTTGAGCCACTTTTTTATCTTTTAGTGTTTTACTATCTAGCATTAAACAGTATTTACATGAGTGACTTGAGATAACAAAGAGAACAGGTTTATGCTCTTTTTTTGCTTGAGCCATACCTGACTGATAATCTTTTGCCCAATGTAATTGCGCACCGAAGAGTGAAGCACTTAGAAGGAGTGCAGTAACTATTTTTTTAAACATATTTTTTTACCTTTTTAAGAAGTTCTTTTGAGCAGGTCTCTGCACTTTTATCTGTAACATCTATAACGATATCTGCCAGTTTTAAGTACTCAGGACGACGTGCATCATAGAGTTCTTTTGCTTTTTTCAAGTCAGCTAAAAGTGGTCTTTTTTTCAACTTTTTTGCTGCATTGGGATGCTTTTTGATACGTTTAATAATCGCATCAAAAGGAGAATCGAGAAGTACAATTATACCTATTTTTTTGAGATTTGCCTGTTTATAAAAACCACCACCTGTAGATATGAGTGTATTTTGCACACTTGACTCTAGCCATTTTGCTACATTTTTCTCTAATTTGCGAAAATAGGCCTCACCCTCCTCTTCAAAAACAGTTTTTATTTTTCTATTTTCCATAGACTCTATGAGATCATCTGTATCTATAGTCATATACTTTGAGTTTTGAATTACTTCACGAGCAATACTGCCCTTACCTACACCCATAAACCCTATCAAAATAACATTGTTTGTTTTCATTCTACTTTACTCCTTCCATATTAAATACACTCATATCAAAATCAGGTTTTTTCTTTTTTGTTGCTCTGTATATAAATAGCGGTCCTAAAATATTATACTCTAGTAATGCCATGCTAATAATAAAATAAATTGCAGAAACTGCTAAAAGTTGCGGTATATAAAATGCGAATATAAACCCGATAAGAGAGAGCATAAGAAGTGTAAACTGTACTTTTGCTAATCCCTTATCTATCATCTCATTTATCGTTGGTATCTTCATGTAACCCATCGCATTGAGATGAAACCATACTAAGAATGGAAGTATTTTATAGAGCATACCTATCATGATAGAGAGGATAAAGCCACCCCCTATAAGTATACCTACCATTACTATATACTCATGTTTAAAAAACTCATCAAATATCCAAAGAAATGATCCTAGTGTTAAAAATATACTAGAAGCTCTCCAGTACCACACTGTAACATCACTTATTGGGCGTTTTCGCTTGTTAAACTTCAGCCATACAGTTGTCGCAAATGCCCAGAAGAAAAGTGCTATCCATATCTTGGCAACGAGTTCGTACTGCTCATAAAATTGATTTAAGAAAAGCCATATCAGAAGACCACTACTAATGAGCAAAACAACTCTTTTTTTACAAAACTGCTTAAATTTAGGAGCTACATAAAACATAGGAAGTACTTGAAATGCTACCCCTATGATAAGAAGACCAGCAAAACCAAATATAGCCCAAACACTGTGAATATCTGCTATCAAATAATGGTATTGAGAAATACTATTTGTTGCATATTCATAAAGTAAAAAAATCCCCATACATCCAATAAAAAAAGCAAAAAGAAGACTTGCTAGCATACCTTTTATAGTTGCTGTAAAATTATTTACATTTCGCATAGCATAAACTATAGCAATTACCATCGTTAAAAAACCTGATCCTATTCCGATATAAGCATATGTTGTGAGTACCTCTATGGAAAATTTTAGTCCGATTATCATCGCTAAAAGCCCTGAAGTGAGCATAAGGTAAGAAAAAAAAGTTATGCCTTTGACTCTATCTATCTTTGCCCCTGCTAAAACGGGCAACATCTGGGTTAATGCACCAAACATCACAAAGGCAAAAACTCCTATAGTTATAGCATGTGTCACTATAATAGCATCGACAGAATAACGACTCATCAAGGTATGAGAATTACTCAGTAGTATTAATATCCCAGCGATAATCCCAAAAAGAGGTGCTGTTAAGAAAAAACGCAGCGGTGCTGCTATTGGAGGTGCTTGATCTACTGATAAACCATTAAGTTTCATAAACTTTTATCTACTCTACTATTAGAGAGTCCATTGTCGACACTATACGATCAGACTCAGCACTAAGATGTTGTTGTGCCATAGGATAGAGCATCTGTTCTTCTTTCATATTGTGCTGTTGAAGAAGTATCATCAGTGTTTCACTTGTTCCAAAAAATCTATCACTATTTTTTTCATCTATAGCACTCATCAGCTGTAAAAGAAGAGAACGCATCTGTGCATGTTCTTGACGCATCATTTCAGTTGGACCCTGAGTCATACCAGTTTTTTTCTCAAACTCTGGAAACATCACCTGCTCTTCCATCGCAAAATGGTGTTGCATATCTGTTACAAACTCTTGTGCTAATGTTCTAGCACTCTCTAAAGAAGAACCAGCTTCCTCTTCCATCTTTGCAAAAATTTCATCGCATTTTCTATGGTCGTTTGTTAGGTATTCTTTAATGCTACTCATATTTTCTCTCTAATAATTTCTGATATTATAATAGAAATAAGACAATTAACAATTAAAATCACTTAAAATTATCTACTCTATGCTTCTAGTTTACTAAAAAATATCCCTGTGTATAATCTATATCCAATTCTTTGTTCCTTCTAAAAAAAGTGTAGGTAAATACACTTTTTTAGAAGAAACCCTAGTCTTGTTGTAATAATCCCAAAATTAAAAACTAGCGTGCAATTTTCAAATTAACTTCCAATACGATGAGATTTCGATATTATAGATATTATTTTTCATAAACTAAGTGTATCAAAATTTCATAATAAAAGTAAAAAAATCCCAAAAAACAGAGGTTGATGGAGTAAATAAATCAATAAAGAATGCTTTCCAATATAAGAAAAAACAATATTAAATTTTGATTTTCTAGTAAATATATTAAGAGCGAAGAATTTATCTGCTAGTTTGTAATAGCCAAAGACAATTCCAAATAAAAAAACGCCAAACCATGGAAAAATATTTGCCAAATCTTCGGTATATCTAATAGGAAGATGTAGAGGTGCTTGAAGAAGATTGTATAGCCAGTGCATATTGATAAGTTGTAGATTATATCCTACAATAATAGCGAGAGCTGTTAATAAAGCAATTTTGGGAATCTTTAAAAAGAGTACTCCAGCTACAGAGGCAAAAAGAAAAAAATGTAATATACCAAAATATATCCATGTATTTGGAAACTGAGTATAACTACCTATGCTCACAGCTAGGGAAGCTGAACCTAACATAAGTAGTCGTTTAAGGAATTTGTTTTTCTGAATCCCTTTTCTATAGGCGATTTGCAGACTAACACCTGAAGCAAAAACGAACATACTCACGATAATATAACGGTAATAGTGCCAGAAAGCACCATACATAAGATTGAAATCTATATAATGAAAGTTATTAAGATCAAAACAAAAATGAAAAATCACCATGAGTAAAAGTGCATACCCACGAAAAATGTCTAAACCGACAAGTCTCATGACTCTTGTTTTTTCTTATAAAGATACCGTTGCAAAATTATCATAGCCGAGATAGAGTCGATGCGTCCATCACGAACATACTTTATCTCACCTTTCATAAGGTTCTCAGCCTCAAGGGAACTACCTGCTTCATCTTGGTAAAAAACTTCACCCTCAAACGCGACTAAATTCATAAAATGTGCGATACGGCGTTTCATCTCCTCTTCGCTACTGCCACCGAGAGGAACACCGATGACAACTGCATCAGCCTCCCACTCTTTGATGATTTTTCTTACTTCATCTGAAGCTTGGTTACGGTTTTTTCGTATAACTGCTGGAAGTGGTGTTACTAAATCTTTGTGTGCCGAGTAAGCAAGTCCGATGCGTTTGAGACCTAAGTCTATTGCTATGTATTTCATCTATTTTCCTAAGCAAAACGAGCCAAACATCTTGTCTAGCATCTCATCATTTTCAAATGGTCGCGTTATACTTGCCATCTCTTTGACTGCTTCATTAAGATGAAAAGAGAATATCTCAAGCTCTTGGTCTTCGAGTGGCACAAAAGCATCTTCTATATTCTTCATAGTCTCTTCTACTGCACTTATCTGCCTTGTCGAAATAAGCATAATTTCATCACTAAAGTTACTTCTATCCATAATGTTCTCTAACACTCTCACAAGTGAACTTACATCATCTTTTGAGTTGAGTTCTATATCAAACGTGAGAGAGAGAAGTTCAAATTTTTGCTCTAAGTCTATCTTATTTTTGATAACTATAACATCTTTGCCCTCTGCTCGTGCTAGTTCTATAAGTCTAGCTATTTCTCTATCTTCATCATCAGCTTGGCGAGAACTATCAAAGAGTGCCACAACGATGTCACTCTCTTTTATAGCCTCAAGACTTCGCTCTATTCCGATGCGTTCTATCTCATCACTCGCCTCACGAATACCCGCTGTATCTACCATACGGATAAGATGCGAACCAATTTTTACCTGCTCTTCTATGGTGTCACGAGTTGTTCCGGCTATGTCACTCACAATTGCACGATCGAAATTGAGTAAAGCATTTAAAAGGGAGCTTTTTCCAACATTTGGTTTGCCGATGATAGCCACACGAAAACCTTGCATAAGTCCCTCTCGTGACTTTGAAGCTTGGAGAGTTTTGTTCAAAAGTTTATAGAGTTCATCAAGTTTTGCTTTTATCTGCAGAACTAAATCATCAGGCAAATCCTCTTCTGCATAGTCAATACTTACTTCACTAAACGCAAGGATATGAATGATATCATCACGAACTTCTTCTATAAAGTTTTTAAGTGAACCTTTCATCTGTGAGGCTAAAATCTTTGCAGCATCTTCACTTTTTGCTTCTATAAGTTGTGCAATGGCTTCAGCTTCACTTAGGTCAATACGACCATTAAAAAAAGCACGTTTAGAAAATTCTCCTGCGTTTGCAAGCCTAGCTCCAGCTTTGAGTGTTGCTTTTAATATACTTTGTGCAACGATAAAACCACCATGGCACTGTATCTCGACAACATGTTCAGCTGTAAAAGAGTAAGGTGCTTTAAAGTAGACAACTATAGCTTCATCTATAAGTACTTCATCTGCATCATAAATATTTGTAAGGGTAGCATAGCGGGGAGAAAAACTCTCGCGTTTGGAGAGTTTTTTTGCAATCTCTAAAGCTTTATCTCCACTAATACGGATAATAGCGATAGAGCCTATACCATTTGCAGTTGCAATGGCTGTTATAGTATCATCAATCATTACGAAACTTAGTTGTAATAATCAGCGATTAAAATGTACTTAAGTCCATCTCGTGTTGAACGAATAACGACATACTTTTGTGGGTACTTTTCTCGTAGATTTTTAAGTGCTATCTGAAGTAAAACACCATCAAGAATTTTTGTCTGTGCCTTACCAGAACGTTCAACATTCTCACAAACACTCTCCAAGTAGCGTTGCATTGATTCTTCTTGATTTTGTAAAAACTCTGCTATTTCTAAACGCAGTTGTACCTCATAAGAGGAGTTAATCCAGTTAAAAATCATATAAGAAAGAGCCTTATATCTATAGCCCTCTTTTCCTATAAGCAGTGCCACATCATTACCTTTAAACTCTATTAAAAGAGTCTCAGCATCATATGCACTTACCTCTATCTTCTCTATAGAAAAGCATGTAAGAGTAAAAAGTTTATTTATTTTTTCTTCAACCTCATTTGCGATAGCTTGCATATCTGTAGATACAACTATCGCTGTAGGCTCTTCTTTCTCTATTTCTTCTACACTCTCTTCTTCTACTTCATCATACTCATCATCATAATCTGCCGTATAGTCAAGTCCACTTGCAAGATCTTCATCTTCATCATCTTGATCACTCACAAATGAAGCTGGCAT
The DNA here is from genome assembly GCA_027056465.1 of Sulfurimonas sp. Classification (GTDB taxonomy): domain Bacteria; phylum Campylobacterota; class Campylobacteria; order Campylobacterales; family Sulfurimonadaceae; genus Sulfurimonas. The sequence goes on along the minus strand of JALUKS010000033.1, from coordinate 26,522 downwards.
AATTGTGTCATTGAGAACAGTTTGATTTTTTTCTTCTTTTTTAACTACAGGTTCTACTTTTTTAGCTTTTTTCTGTGGCTTTTTTTTCTCTTCTTTAGGAGCTTTTACTTCTTTTACAACTTTTGGCTCTTCTTCTACAATTTCTTCTTCTACACTACTTGTATGCTTAGTTACAACAATAATTGCAGGCTTTTTAAAGAGACCTAAAAAGCCTCTACTTGGTACTTGAACAACTTCGATATTGAGCTGAGTAACGGAACAGTTAAACCAAGAGGCAGCATCTGCATATGCTAATTCTAGTGTTAGGGCTTCTATCTTTTTCATGACTACTTCTCTTTTTTATCTGCAACGACTGCTGTAGCATCTTCTGCATTTTTAAATTGTTGATTTACGATAAATTGTTGTGCTACAGAGAAAAGGTTATTTATAAACCAGTAAAGCACGAGACCTGACGGGAATGTTATAAAGAAAAATGTAAAAATTACAGGTAAATACTTCATAATCTTCTCTTGTAATGGGTCAGTAAAATTGTTTGGTGTCATACGTTGCTGTAGGAACATAGATGCACCCATAAGTATAGGCATTATATAGTAATGATCCATACGAGAAAGATCTTGTACCCATAAAATCCAAGGAGCACCTTGAAGTTCTACTGCATTTAAAATCACACGATAAATTGTAAAAAATACAGGGATTTGAAGAAGCATAGGGAGACAACCACCTAGAGGGTTCGCACCATGTTTCTTGTACATATCCATAGTCGCCTGATTAAGACGAGCTGGATCACCTTTGTACTTCTCTTTTATCTCTTTTATCTTAGGTGCAAGATTTTTCATCTTCTGCATAGAGACCATACCTTTGTATGTTAAAGGATAGAGAACAATACGAATAAGTGCAGTAAGTGCAATAATAGCCCAACCCCAGTTACCAAAGATACCATGTAACCAAGCAAGAAGTGCAAAGAGTGGTTTGGCTGCAAATGTAAACCAACCATACTCTACGGCGTGTGTAAGTATAGGTTTAATAGACTTGAGTGTTTGGTAGTTTTTGTCACCTACATATCCTGAAAAAGTGATATTTTGAGCACCATCAAAATAGACAACAGGATTATCATCTTTATCTCCCTCAAATATTACAACATTATCTTTGTTTAAATTATACATTATAGAAGCATTATATTGATCAAAAGCAGCAATAAGTGCAACATCGCTAAATGTTTTTCGTGATTCTGAATCTCCATCTTCTACCATCGTAAGACGTTTTGCATTTGAGTAAACCAATGCTCCTGCTGCTGCCATCATCTGCTCTTTTTTATTGATATGAGGACGTTCTCCAAGATAAATAAAATACTTTTTATTTTTTGAGAGATGAATAGTAGTGTCGTAATGACCATCTGCATAAAATGTAATCTCTTTCGTAACAGTTAAATCAGGAAGTTTTTGAGTAAGTATCACTTTTTGAGGTTTGCTATCTACATCTACTTCGCTTACATTAGCACTGTATGGTGTTGCGATAGCTTCTTTGTTTAGCTTCTCATCCATAAATCTTATGTAGAGTGGCTTTGTTCCATGAACAGGTATAAGCTGTGCATGTTGATTATCCTTGTTTCTGAACTTTTTTTGAAGAAGCTCTTTACTAGAGATACGTCCCAAAGTGTCCATTTTAAGAATAAAGTTCTTCTCTTTAACAGTTAAAATAGTATCTGTTCTCGTTGTTTCACTAGCTGTTATGGAGTGACCTGCGACTGCTTCTGCATCTGCATCTGTGTCTGATGCTAGCGAAGATTTTGAGTTCTTCTGCGTTGTTGCACCTGCATTTACGACTTTTGCACTCTCTTGTGCTACCTCTTGCTTTTTAGGTGGAAAAATTGCTGTATAGCCTACAAAAAACACGATTGAAAGAATTACGGCTACTATGAGCCTCTGATTTGATGACATTTTGTCTAACACTTATTTACCCTTTATAGAAAAAATTTTTTATTATGTAATAGTGGTTCTTTTTATCTGGAACCAGCCAATATTTTATATCTTCGACCCTTAACTTTGTGGGTCTACATCGGAGTCTGTTGAGCAATGGATGCTCTATCCCTCCATCAAATAATTGATTACAACGCAGTATTCTAGTAAAAGAGTGGTAAAACGCACTTGAAATTGAGTTGTTTTCGAAATTTAATCGTGCATATTCACTACAAGTTGGGTAATACCTACACGAACCAAAGCCTATGAGGGTAAAAAACTTCTGATATAACCAGAGTAATTTAAGTAAAACTTTTCGCATTTCTAAGTACTTTTTTAAAATCTTTTACAAACTGTTCATGTGGAGTATCAAAGAGACCTACTTTTGCAACAAATACATAAGAGCCATCTTTGAGAGAGGGTGAAAGTTCACGAAAAACTGCACGCATTCTACGTTTGGCACGGTTGCGTTTGACTGCATTGCCTAGTTTTTTTGTAGCGGTAAAACCTACTTTGTGAATTTCATTCTGAGGAAGGAAAAAAATAACGATACTACGAGAGTGTGCATTTTTCCCTTTATTGTAAACATATTGAAACTCTTTATGGAGTTTCAGTGTGTTGAAGTTACCTAAACTGTTAATCTCTTACGACCTTTAGCTCTACGACGATTTAATACTCTACGACCATTTTTAGTAGCCATACGTGCTCTAAAACCGTGAGTTCTTTTTCTCGGTGTTGAATGGGGTTGGTATGTTCTTTTCATGACATATCCTTATATAAAATTAAGTTTGAAATAATACAAAAATATTACTTAAACTGTGGTTAAGATACTAAAACTTCTATCTCATCACCCTCTTTCACAAACTCTACACTACTTCCCTCAACAACTTTTCCACCTAAAATAAGGTCAGCAAGTCTATCCTCAACTATCTCATACAAAGCACGTTTAAGAGGTCTAGCACCATAAACAGGGTCAAATCCAGCCTCTGCGATGTAAGCTTTTGCCTCAGGACTAAGAGTAAGTGTAATATCTCTATCTTTTACTTTTTTCGCAATATCGCCGAAGAAAATATCTACAATACCTGCTATTTCTTCTTGACCAAGAGCATTAAAGATAACTACATCATCTAGTCTATTTAGAAACTCAGGTTTAAATGCCTGTTTAAGCTCTGCCATAACCATCTCATCAAGCTCTTTGCTTGGCTCATTTGCCATGATCTTATCACTTGCGATGTTTGAAGTTAAGATGATGATAGTGTTAGAAAAGTCCACTGTCACCCCTTTGTTGTCTGTTAAACGCCCATCATCTAGGACTTGAAGAAGCATATTAAAAACATCTGGATGTGCTTTTTCTACCTCATCAAAAAGGATAACAGAGTATGGTTTACGACGAACTGCCTCTGTAAGCTGACCACCCTCTTCATACCCAACATACCCTGGAGCTGCACCCACTAAACGCGAGACTGCATGCTTCTCCATATACTCACTCATATCTATTCTTATAAGTGCCTCTTCACTATCAAAAAGAAAGTTTGCTAAAGTTTTCGCTGTCTGCGTTTTACCAACACCTGTTGGCCCGAGGAAGAGAAAACTACCTATAGGCGAGTTCTCATCACTAAGGCCTGCTTTGTTGCGTTTGATAGCACGAGCAACGGCATGAGTAGCCTTACCCTGCCCTATAACAGTTTTGTTCAGCTCATCTTCTACATGAAGTATTTTAGCCTGTTCAGACTCAAGCATCTTACTTACAGGAATATGTGTCCAGCGTGATACTACAGAAGCTATAGAGTCCTCATCTACACTATTTTTAAGCAGAGTCCCCTGCTCTTGAAGTCTATCCCAGTTCTCATTGACAGTTTTTTCCTCTTCAAGTAACTTAGGAATATCCCCATACTCTATCTCAGCCGCTTTGTTAAAGTCACTACTAGCCTTCGCAAGTTCAGCTTCACGGCGTTTACCCTCTATCTCCCCTTTAATAGAGCTAATCTTCTCAAAAACCTCTTTTTCAGTCTCAAACTGAGAAGTAAGTTTTCTTACCTCTTCCTCTACATCTGCAAGCTCTTTTTCTATCTCAACAAGACGCTTCTCATTTGATGGAGTTTTCTCCATCTTGAGTGCCTCTTTCTCTACCATAAGTTCAGAGAGTTGGCGTTTGGCACGGCTTAACACTGTAGGCTCTGACTCTATCTGCATTTTCAGTTCTGCTGCCGCCTCATCGATGAGATCTATAGCCTTATCTGGTAAAAATCTATCAGCGATATATCTATCACTTAGTTTTGCAGCAGCCACTAAAGCACTATCTGTAATAGTAACATTATGGTGTGTCTCTAAGCGCTCTTTAATCCCACGAAGAATTTGAAGCGATTGATTTACTGTAGGCTCATCAAGGTTGATAGGCAAGAAACGTCTCTGCAATGCTGTATCTTTTTCAAAGAACTTTCTATACTCTTTAAGTGTAGTCGCCCCGATGGTATGTAACTCTCCACGAGCAAGAGCAGGTTTGAGGATGTTTGCTGCATCCATACTTCCCTCACTAGCTCCAGCACCGACAATAGTGTGGATTTCATCTATAAAGAGGATGATTTTTCCATTCTCTTGCACCTCATCTATAACAGCTTTGAGTCTATCTTCAAACTCCCCTCTATACTTCGCCCCTGCGATAAGTGCTGACATATCAAGAGCAATGAGCTTCTTGTTTTGAAGTGATGTTGGAACATCCCCTGCATATATCTTCTGAGCCAATCCCTCAACAAGAGCCGTTTTACCAACCCCTGGTTCACCTAAAAGCATAGGATTATTCTTCGTTTTACGGATGAGTATCTGCATCATACGAGTAATCTCTTCATCACGACCGATAACAGGAGAGAGTTTCCCCTCTGCTGCTTGTGCAGTTAAATCAATACCATACTTAGAGAGTGAGTCTAAAGTCTCATCAGCACTCTGAGAGTCTATAGTTGCACCACCACGAGCAGCCTCTATGTTCTTCGTAAGCTCTAAAACATCTACATATTTTGCGAGTATAGTAGAGTATGGCTCACTCTTTAGGTTTGCAAGCAGATAAGTATCTACAGCAAGAAAAGAGTCACCCTGTTGTGCCATGAGTCCTGAACCTCTTTCAAGTGACTCCACAAAGCTTTTAGAGAGTCGTATAGACTCTTTTGTCACAGAAGAAGACTTTGGCAACTTTTCAGCTAAGCTTTTAACATCAAGCTCCATCGCCACCTTATCGACATTCATCTTTCTAAGCATCTGATTTAAAAGTGAGTCAGAGTTTGCCAGCATTCCCCATAAGAAGTGCTCACTCTGCACCTCTTGATTTTTATTGTGTAGTGCTAGAGAGATAGAACTCTCTATAGCTTCAGTTAAATTATGTGTTAGTTTTTCAAAAATATTGTTATTCATCTCAAATCCTTTTCGTTTTAATGGTGGAAGTATATAATAAATAAGCCCTAAAATATGCTACCCAAGTAGCGCAACTTCTTTGGATGGTATGTTTTATCATAATTTTAATAAATTATGTGTATAATTTCACCAATCATTTAAGGATATAAATATGCCAACAGTTTTAGAAGCTTTAAAAAATCGTTCTTCAATAAGATCATACAGCGATAAAAAAATTCCTAAAGAGACTTTAGAGAAGATACTTATAGCAGCAGGAATGACTCCAAGTGGTGCAAATATGCAGCCGTGGGTTACTTATGCCATTAGTAATGCTAAGAGACTTAAAACAGTTGGTGATGCTATTATAGAGAAAATGGATGCTGGTGTTACAAGTGATCAATTTATCCAGTACTACCCTGTAAAATGGACAAATCCTTATAAGAAACGCCGAATCGTTACTGGTGCAGGGCTTTATAAACTTATGGAAGTTGATCGCAAAGATAATGAGACTCGTATAGAGATGTGGAAAGACAACTTTAGATGGTTTGGTGCAAGAACAGTTATATTTGTCTTTACTGCAAAGGCAAATATTGATGGTTCAGAGGGTGTACTTATAGACTGTGGTGCTTATATGCAGAGCATCATGCTAGCAGCACAAGAGTTTGGCATAGACTCATGTCCACAAGGAAGCACTACTGAGTTTGGTAAAGTTGTCTCAGAAGCTCTTGATATACCTGATAACTTGGCACTTCTATATAGTGTAGTTTTAGGCTATAAAGATGAGAGTGCAAAGATAAATAAGTACCAACCAGCCCGTGTTAAACTTGAAGAGTCTGTTACTTTTATAGACTAATCTCTTGAAATTTCTTGGAGTATCGCTCAAGCATACTCTCATTTCCACTCACTCCTCCACTATGAATGTAAAGTATTTTTTCTTTGGTCTGCTCCAACAGTGCCATCCAGAGTGATGGTGCATAGAGCAAATCAAACTCTACACCACTTTTTTGAAGTTTTTTATATATCTCATAAAATTCTCTGTAGGGTTTTGCAAAGTGAAATTTTCTCTTTGGCTCTAAGATAATAAGGTTAGATGGTATCTCATGAAGTGCTTGCATCTGCTCCTTTAGATACATGACATCACCTATTGATGGTGTAGTATAAACTTTATACTCAGGAAGAGCACATGCTAGAAAAAGTGCTGTTGTACCTGTTCCTGAAGGAGTTGCTATAACTTTTACATCGGGGTTTTGTTCTCGTATCTCTGTAGCTAAAACATTAACTCCTATCTCTGCACTAGCAACTGCACCACCTTGATCTATTATAACTGTTGTAGCATCAAGGTTCAAACGTAGCTGAGTAATAGACTCTCTATAAAGTTCCTCTTCTATCTCAATATGTTGCATCCCTAATACTAAAGCATCTGCATAGTTACCCCTCTTTTGCTCTTTGAGAAAGCCACTTAAAGGTTTTGTGTAGTAGAGAAACTCCCACTCTTTTTTCTTACACATCGCTGCTATAGCAAGCATAGCGTTTGATTGAGTGCCACCATAAGAGATTATTTTAGTAAGTTGTTCTTTTGGAGTTTTAAGGAGAGTATAAAGTTTTCTGTATTTGTTCCCTGCTAGATAAGGGTCTATAAGGTCATCGCGTTTGATGAGGAACTCTCGCCCTTCTAAAGTTATTTTAGAGATTGGAGAATTTTTCATGAATATATTATTTGATTGTCGCTTTTTTCTGGAGTGCATCCATTTTTTCTTTCATAACAGCTTTAAATTTTTCCATTTTAAGGCGTTGTTCTATAAATGGTTTCACTTCATTAAAACTTTTTGTTGCTGCTGCTTTTTTCTCTTGAAGATAGATTATATGGTAACCAAACTGTGTTTTTACAGGCTTCAGCGTAATAGTACCAACTTTCATATTAAATACTTTATCGTTAAATGCAGGAACCATTTGTCCCTTTGCAAAAAAACCAAGATCTCCACCTTTTGGTCCACTAGGTCCTGTAGATTTTGTTTTTGCTAACTCTTCAAACTTTGTTAGAAGTTTTTCACCACTTAAAGGTTTAAGCTCATTAATAATTGCCTTTGCTTGAGCTTCTGTTTTTACTAAAATATGACGAGCATGAACTGATGCTTTTTCATTAAACTCGCCCTTATTATCATTATAGTATTTTTTTAAAGTTTTTTCTGGAATCTTAATACCATCAACAACTCTCTTTTGCCATACTTGAATTGCTAACTCTTTTTTCATGCGTTGTTCAAGATTTTTAAACTGCTCTTTGTACTCTGCAGATTTTAAGATACCACTCTTTTTCGCATCATCATAGATAATCTCTTTACCTATGAGTTGTTTAAGAACTTGCTGTCTGAATTGAGCCTGCTTTTCTGGTGGAACTTGATTAAATCTACCTTGAGTAGCCTGCATTAACTCTGAATCTACATCTTGCTGTGTGATTGCTTTACCATTAACAGTTACAAGTGTTTGAGCTGATGCTACTGCACCTGCTATAAGAAGTGCTGAAAGAAATTTTGTTGCTATTTTCATAAAAAGATTCCTTGATTTTTTTTGATTAAGGAATTTTAGTGCTTTTAAACTAATACTTATTAAACGCTAAAGCACTAGATGTTTGACAAATCAGAACAGGTCTTATTTTACTAACTTCATTCCCTTTATTAGAGTAATATTATGCTACAACTTTTAAGTATTTATCTAAAATAGGCTCAAGATGATCACGACTGAGTGGTTTTGATAGGTATTCATCAAGCCCTTTTGCTAAAAGCATTTCTCTATCTCCCTCCATTGCCATTGCTGTTAAGGCGACTACTGGTGTGGTTTTATTGGAACTTGTGCCCTCTTTAATTTCTCTTGTTGCATCAATTCCATTTTTCTCAGGCATATCTATATCCATAAAGATGATGTTAAACTCATGCTGTTCGCATTGGCGAAGTGCTTCTAAACCATTTGATGCTGTCACTACATCTATCTTATATCCTTGAAGCAAAATTTGAATGAGTCTCTGGTTGATAAGATTGTCTTCCACGACAAGAGCTTTCATCTGACTTCTTACCTCTAAAGGTCTTCTTACCTTAGGTGCTATAGAGATAGAATCTACAGAAGAGAGATGCACTGCCATATTACTTGGGAGAAGAGGCTTTGCGACAACATCATCTACAATATGTGTAAGTTTAGTTTGAAGTTTAGCATCCTCATCTAAAAGTAGTATAATAGGCACTTTTTTGTTGTAAGTACCAAGTTCTAACATCCATGAAGAGTCATCTTGATTAGCAACTACATACAGAGCGTCTACACCATCATAGATATGTTTATCAAGTGTATTTGACTTTATAACATCAATTGCAAAAGCACGGAGATAAATACACAAAAAATTTGCTTCTTCCATCTTTGCTTTGTCAAGAAGAAGTACTTTTACCTTTTTCTTTGGTACCATTTTATAGTTTTGCTCTAGACCTGCTTTTAGATTTAAAACAAAGTTTACATAAGTACCTGTCTCTTCTTTAGACTGGATTTTAAGTTTAGCCCCAAGAAGATTTACTAGACCATTTGAGAGAGTAAGCCCTACCCCTAATCTCTCATCAGCTTGATTACCTGAAGTAAATGGTTCACTTATGTGTGCTATCTGTTCTGCTGAAATTCCTTGACCATTATCACGAACTCCAAAACCTATGCTGCAGTCACCATTTTGGAAACGCTTAAGGAGTTTTACTTCAATAATAACTTTCCCACCACGAGCTGTAAATTTAATCGCATTTTGAACAAGTGAAAACATAATTTGCTTGATTTTTTTTGCATCACTTGAGATGGTTTTTGGGATTTTTGGATCTATAAAAGTCAAGACTTTAATCCCGCTCTCTCTTCCTAAAACAGAAAAATTTGCAGCAAGATGTTCCATCTGAGGAAGAAGATTAAATTCTCTGTTTTCTAACTCTAGCCTACCACCTTGAAGCTGTGAAAGATCAAGAAGTGTTTCTATATTTGTCATAAGATTACGAGAAGAGTGGTGAATCATGTGGAGATACTCTTGCTGGCGTTTGTCAAGGTTTGTCTGTGCTATAAGTTCTACAAATCCAAGTATACCATTCATAGGTGTACGAAATTCATGCCCAATATTTGCTAAAAATTTTGTTTTTAATTGCTCTACTTCTTGAGTCTGTAACTCCGACTTATAGAGAGCCGTTATATCTTCTAATTCTAAAACATAAAAGTTTTTATACTCAACAAAGGTATGGCAATAAGCTTTTATATTAAGTGTTTCATTTTTCGTATTTCTCAATGTAAGAGCATAACCATTTTTATGGTACTTTTTAATATAATCCAACCATGACTTGTCAGATTCTGTAAATATCTCTTCACTTTCACTCACAAACATATCTCTTATGCTATCATATTTATCTTGGAACTCAGCGATTCTGTCGCACTCCATAGCCTTGAAAAAAGTTTTATTTGCACCTACCCAACCCTCTCCTTGAAAATAGTATAGCATCATAGTGCGAGAATTATCAACTACAGATGTGTAAAACTTTTTATCTAAATGTCCTAATATATCTTTATTAATTGTTTGAGATTGAGGTGTATGCTCTCTTTTCAGAGAAGAAAATAGTGAAAAAAAGCCCATAATGTATCCTTTTTAAATAATTAACCTGATTATATCATAAAGCATGCTAAAATACCTTTATGATAAAAAAAGCCACTAAAAAAGAAATTGCTGCGATACACGAACTTTTCATAGAACACTACGATGAAGCAGTTACTGAGCTTACATATAGTAATGCTTACGAACTAGTCATTGCCGTTGCTCTTTCTGCACAGTGTACAGATAAGCGTGTAAATATCTTAACACCTCCCCTCTTTGCGAAGTACCCAAGTACAAAAGAGTTAGCAAATGCTGATCTTGATGATGTAAAATCTTTTATAAATTCTTGCTCATTTTTTAACAACAAAGCAAAAAATATTATTGCAATGGCACAAAGAGTAGAAGAATTTTATGAGGGTGAAATTCCTCTTGATGTAAAAGAGCTCCAAACACTTGCTGGTGTAGGACAAAAAACAGCTAATGTTGTGATGATAGAGTATACTGGAGCAAACCTTATGGCTGTAGATACTCATGTTTTTCGTGTAGCACACCGTTTAGGTCTCAGTGATGATAAAACAGCTATCGCAACAGAAGCAACACTGGTCAAAAAGTTTAAAAACAATCTTCATGCCCTCCATCAAGGGATGGTTCTTTTTGGTCGCTATATATGTAAGGCGAAAAATCCTACATGTGATGAGTGTTTTTTAACGCAGTACTGTAAAACAAAAGAGACTTTCAAGGTTTAGGTATAAAATATGCTACACAAGAGCATGACAAAATTATTTTTATTATTAGCATTAGTATTAAGCTTCCTATTTAGTGGCTGTGTAAATAAACATGGTATCTCTGCAAAATACTATAGTGACTGTAAAGAGTACTATGATTTTCAAGGCTACTACCATAAAGTTTGCGGACAAGATGACATCATGACTTATAAAGAGATGGGTGATAAGTTCAAACGCAAAAAGAAGGTTGAACAAAGAAATGTTTACTAGTTTATAGCTATAAAAGTAGCAAAATTTGCCCATCTGAAAATCACCTCGCAGTGAGAAAAACCTGCATTTTTTGCCATCTTTATGTTCTCCTCCTCGCTGTATGGAACTAAAACATTTTCTAAGGCTTCGCGTTTTTGTACTATCTCATACTCTGAATAGCCTTGTGTTTTTTTAAAGTCATAATAACACTCTATAAGATCTTTATTCAGTTTTGACTCATGGCTTATCACTTTTTCGCTAAAAATAAAGATACCCTCTTTCTTCAAACTACTCGCTATCTTTTTCACTAATTCTTCTCGAACAAGTGGGCGGATAAACTGTAGAGTATAGTTACTTATAAAAACATCTGCTTGTTTATAGTCATACTCTAAGATATCGGCGTTTACAACCTCAATCTTTGCACCATAAGCCTCACACTTACGTTTTGCCTGTTCTAGCATCGCTTCAGAGTTATCTAGTCCTATAAGTTCAGCTTTTACTTGCAAATCTCTATGTATATTTAAAAGCAAAGAAGCTGTTGAACAACCAAGATCATAAACTATGCCATCTTCACTTAGATTTTTATGTGTAAAAAACTGGGTAATTTTCTGACTCTCTTTATAAAAAGGCACACTTCTCTCAAGCATATCATCAAAGACAGCAGCAACCTCTGCATCAAATTCAAACTGTTTTGTTATCGGTTTTGTAAATACTTTATCATTCATAGATGCAATTTTATCTAAATTAGTCTATAATTTGTATATCTTATCCAAAAGGTTATCAATGGAACTCGACACTTCTACTCTCATGATGATATTTTTTGTTATCTCTCTCATAGGAAGCATCTGGAAAATCTGGGCTTTTATGCCAAATAAGCAACTTGTAGATGATGATACAACACCAGAAGCTCAAGCAAAACTTGAAGCTGTAATGTTAAAAGTGATATATGAAAAAGAGGGGAAATTAAATGAACAAGAACTTTTTGAAGCAATGCAAGCAGATGAAGAGTTCGATAAAAAACTCTTTTGGCGTTTCAACCTTAACAAACTTACACATTTTCTCAATGCCTATTATGCTAAGATACCAAACACTAATAATATAGAGAGTATCTATAAAAATAGACTTTAGTAGTAGCATTGATAGTATCTTAGTTAGTTCCTATCCATTGCATTTAAGTCTTTAAATGCAACTATAACTCTCTCACGAAGTCCTTCTTGACCAGCACGAAGCCATTTTCTTGGATCGTAATACTTCTTGTTTGGCTTTTCTTCACCCTCCGGATTACCAATCTGTCCTTGAAGGTAGTCATTATACTTCTCTACATAGTTTTTAGTACCATTCCATGTAGCCCACTGAGTATCTGTATCGATGTTCATCTTAATGACACCGTAGCCTATAGCTTCAGCTATTTCAGAAGGTAGAGAACCTGAGCCGCCGTGGAAAACAAAGTTTACAGGTTTTTGAGTAGTGTTAAACTCTTTTTCTATATAAGCTTGTGAGTTATCAAGGATTTTTGGAGTAAGTTGTACATTTCCAGGTTTATAAACACCATGCACATTTCCAAATGAAGCAGCTATTGTAAAGTGAGAAGAGACTTCCATTAGCTCTTTATATGCAAACGCCACATCCTCTGGTTGCGTATAGAGAAGTGAATTATCCATATCTGTATTATCCACACCATCTTCCTCTCCACCTGTACAACCAAGCTCAATCTCTATACTCATATCTATCTTCGCCATACGCTCTAAGTAAGCTTTGCAAGTCGCTACATTCTCTTCAAGTGGCTCTTCGGAGAGGTCAAGCATATGAGAAGAGAAAAGTGGCTTGCCATGTTTAGCAAAATACTCTTCCCCTGCATCTAAAAGTGCATCTATCCAAGGAAGCAGTTTTTTAGCAGCATGATCAGTATGTAAAATGACGGGTACACCGTAAGCCTCAGCCATCATATGAGTATGAATAGCACCAGAAATAGCACCGATGATAGCAGACTTCTCATTCTCGTTTGAGAGTCCTTTTCCCGCATAGTAAGAAGCCCCACCATTACTAAACTGGATAATCACTGGAGAGTTTACCTTAGCAGCAGCTTCAATAACACCATTTATAGAGTCATTGCTCACAACATTGACAGCAGGAATAGCAAAACCTACCTCTTTTGCATGTGCATATACTTTTTGTACATCTTCTCCAAACAAAACACCAGCTTTTACGATATCTAATATACCTTTACTCATAGTAATTCACCTCATTAATTATTATTTTGAAATTATAATTAAAAGTTCATTTAAAAGAACTTTATGCTAAAATGAATAAAATTAAAAAATTAGTAGTTATATGAAAAAAGCAAAAGCTCTTATCACTGATATTGTTCTTATTGACATCATCAACTTTTCACAGCTTACATCAAGTAAACAACTAGAGATTGTTGTTTTTTTGACAAAAAGTTTTAAAAAGATGATAGAGAAAATGTTGTCAAACTCCAATACACCTCTCTCAAAGTTTATTATTGGTTTTGTCTCAACTGGAGATGGCTTTTACTGTATACTTAACCCACGTTTAAAAGGTTTTGGTGCTATTTTAGGTTTAAGTTTCAACCACTTTTCTGAGCATATTGCAAAAAAGTTTCCCTATTTTGATGGAATTCGTATTGCCGCTCATACAGGTGAAGTGAATGAGTTTACAGATATATTGGGGAGTAAAAATTTCATTGGTGATGGACTTAATGATTGTGCAAGATATCTTGAGATAAAAAACTTTACTATCTCTACAGTGATGGTATCAGACAAAGCTTATGAAAGTTTAAATAGTTTTCTTACACATCACAAAGATTTTAAAACGCTACTGACTCAGCATGAATTACAACACTCAAGTACCTATACATTTGAAGATAAACATGGCAATGAAAAACACGGCTGCCTTATCTGGCTAAGAAAATCTGGTATAATAAACCCACCAAATATAAATTATAATTCTATTATATCACAAAGGAGATAAGATGAGATTAACAGTAGAAGAGTATTCCAAACATTTTAAAATGTCAAAAGAGATGATTCACTCTAAAATTCGTACAAAAAAACTGAACTATATCATAGAAAATTCTATTACATACATTATAGTAGCTAGAAGTTCACTCCAAAAAGAGACTAGAACCGTGGCGAAACAGGAGGTCACAGTAAAAAAACAAAAAACAACAGTATCAATGATACTTGGGCTCTACCAAAAAGAGAACCAGCAACTCAAAGCAAAAATAGTGCAGCTTGAATCTAAAATAGATAAGCTCATTGATGATAAAGAGCAGATGCTTCGTGATGAGATGAAAAAAATTGAGCAAATATATAGTAATAAGGATAGTCAACTTAAAAATATTTTAGAGCTTATCAATGCACAACTTACATCGCAAAATACATCTCAAAAAGAGGAGACTATCCACGAAATAGAGCCTATAGTAGAAGAGAGTCAAATATTAGAGCTCAAAAGCTATCTTAAAACTCTTGACATAGAGAATTATCAAAAGAAAGTTATCAAAAAAAGATTCTTAGCTGTATACGGTAAAGACATTCGTATTATTAAACAAAATGGTAAACTTTTTCTTGACTTTTCAAAATATGACTATAGTGATCTGCTAGAGTATTAAGGGTGTCTTCATTACTAGTAAATTCAGGTGGCATATTTTAAATTATCTTCTGAGATATCATATATTTAGCAGTCTAAAGGATATATTTAATTTTGGTATGAACATATTATATAACATTAATATATGTATATTTAAGTATTTATTTCATATAATTTTACTTATGTAAATTGATGATTTATTTAATAGACTTCTCCTAAAACCTCAAAGATACAAGTTGTTTAAAATTACAAAATGCCCCTATAGAAATAGGCGAAAAAGGTTTGGCTTAAGGATATGCTTGCATCATTTGGTATCTCTATGAGAACATATCAAGAAGATACTGAGATTATTCGTGCTGTTAGAAAATAATTAAACTAGAGGGATAATGCTATGAGTACACTGACAAAAAATGAACGAGATGGGCTAGAAGATGTCTTTTTATCTATACAAGCAAATCAAGACAAATACAAAACAATTAAAGATTTAGCAACACTGCTCCTTTTAGAAAAGAGCAATTATCAACTTGGAAAAATCATCAAAGTGGCTAAATATGGACTCAAAGAGGCTGAAATTTCTCAATATATCACTAAAATTAGCAAAAAGAAGAAAAATTTAAGCAAATAAAGTATAAAGTATAACTAGCTGAATTATTTCATTGCGGTGGAAGTTCGGAAAATATTTTAATCTAAGGGTATATTTATGAATAAAGCACAATTCGTAGAATTAGTACAAACAAGTGGTGAGTACAAAACTAAAGTAGAAGCAGAAGCTGCAATTAAAGCATTTACTGATGCTGTTACAACTGCATTAGTTCAAAAAGAAGATGTTTCTTTAGTAGGTTTTGGTAGCTTTGTTGCTGCACTACAAAAAGGTAAAAGTGGTAAAGTACCAGGTACTGATAAAACTTATACTACTCAAGATAAAATGGTTCCTAAGTTTAAAGCTGGTAAAGGTCTTAAAGACCGTGTAGCTTCAGGTAAATAGTCATTTTGAAGTAATGACACTTTTTGTGTTATTACTTACCTCGTTATGAACTTTCTTTCATTCACCTCCATTTTTAAAACAAAACCTCAGAAGCTTACTGTTCCTGATACTATTCTTGTCAAAAAACTCAAAAACTTATCTTCACAAAGTAGTTTGCATATTTATAAAGATGTAAATATCTACCATCACGCAGCTTCTCACCCCATTGGTCTACTTCTCGTAGATATCTTTCGTGGAGTCTATCTCTTCGAGACAAAACAGTGGACATACGATGAATTAAAAAATGCAGATATACAAAAAGCCAAAAAACAAAAAACAGCTGAGAATACTCTCTCTTTTGAGAACACTCGTAATATTATACGCCAAAAATTTAACGAGCTCACACATACAGATGGGGTACCAATATTTAACTTTCTTCTAATGGAAAATTTAAATGCTGATGAGTATGAGCACTTAAATGATTCATTTAAAGAGTTACTCCCCCAAGAAAAAGTCATTTTTAGTGACTCTAATCAGGCAGATATTTTTAAAAAACTGCAATCAGTAGCAGAGGAAGAGAGTGAACTTGCATCCTTAGATACCATATTAGGAACACTCTTTATCCAGTACACCTTTTTAGATTCTAAAGATAAACCACATCTAGGAAACAGTGAGCAGATTACCTTTATAGATGCTTCTTTACCTAATTTTTCTGAGCTTACAGGAGTCTCTACGAGTGGGAAAAGTGAACTTCTTCTGATTAAGGCGATAGATGAGATTTTAAGCAAAAATGCTAAGAAAATCATAATTCTCAAGCCAACAGTATTGGCTTGTGATCTTTTAAAGAAAAAGTTTCTTGATATTATTGAGCATGCAATTATTGAAATTGATTTAGAGGCTATTGAGATTATTACACCACTTACTTTGCTCAACAGGCATAGACAGAAGATGAGTAAAGAGGCAGTATCAACATTAGAGATAGAACCTAAACTACTAAAAAAACTTTTCTACTTTGCAGATATTATCTTCTGTGATGATGCACATATCCTAGAAGAAACTTTTATAAACTATCTAAAAAATTTACAGAAAAGTAGACAATTATTACTTGTCAAAAATACTACACAAGAGAAGCATCCTATGCTTTGTCAAAACTATAGAAGTAAAAAGCACTCTTGGCGTTTTCACAAAACACAATCTCTTGCTAAAGCACTTCGCATCATAGAGAAATTTTTAGCAAACGATGCTAAAAATATAGTTCTCGTAGCAGATAAGCGAACAAGAGAGAATCTACAAGAAGATTTAAACTCATTTATAACACTATCGCCGAAAACACTCAAGAGTAACAAGAATCTTCTTGAACAGAAATTTTCTGATATTCTTTTTTGCGGATATGAAGATATTAATGCAATAAAGGTTGATCATATTATATTGATGGATTTATGTTCAATCAGCGAAAACTTGCTAGAATATGCAATTAATTTATCAAACTATAGTGCAGATATTCTCTACGAAGAAGAGTGTTCTAAGATACAAAACCTAAGGAGTATATATGAACAGAGTACTAAAGAGTGAATCAGAGTGGAGAGCACAGCTAACTCCTGAAGCTTTCTCAGTATGCAGAATGCATGGCACAGAAGCTCCATTTTCTGGAGAATTTTACGACTATAAAGGCGAAGGTACCTACAAATGTGTATGTTGTGGTGCACCTCTTTTTGAATCAGATACAAAGTTTGACTCTGGGACAGGTTGGCCTAGTTTCTTTGAGACGATTGAAGATGCAGTAACCGAGATAAAAGATAACACACACGGTATGATGCGTGTTGAAGTTATATGTGCTACTTGTGATGCACACCTTGGACATGTTTTTCCTGATGGTCCAGCACCTACAGGTCAGCGTTACTGTATCAACTCTATATGTTTAACACTTGAGGAAAAATAAAATGACAAAAAAAATTCTTACACTTCTAGCACTTATGACTACTCTCTTCTTTAGTGCATGTGGTTCTAACTCTTCTACACCTACAACAGCACCGAAAACTACTATTTCTGAACTAAGTAAGCAGATGCCAGATACAGCAGAGACTCTCAATCCTATAGTAGTTTTAGATACAACTATGGGATCTCTTGAGATAGAACTCTTCCCAGATGTAGCACCACTTGCAGTAGAAAACTTCATGACACATATAAAAAATGGCTATTATAACCATATAGCATTTCACAGAATTATCAAGGACTTTATGATTCAAGGTGGAGATCCTACTGAGAGTGGTCGTGGTGGTGAGAGTATCTGGCATAAAGATTTCAAAGATGAGTTTAAGGATAAGACTTTTGATAAAGCTGGAGTACTAGCCATGGCAAACCGTGGTCCTTCTACAAATGGAAGCCAGTTTTTCATAACAACAGCACCAACTCCTTGGCTCAATGGCCGTCACACTATCTTCGGTCAAGTAACCCCTAATTCTATGGCAACCTTAGCAAAACTAAATAATACTCCAGTTAATGGCAGCAAGCCTAAAAATCGTGTTGAAATCATAAAAGCCTATGTAAAAAGCGAAGGTAAATAGATGCAAATGCAGACTATGAAAAAGCTAGAAGAAGAGGCGATTAAAAAAAGCAGTACCGACTTTACCCGTTTAGGTTTAGCTCTCTTCTTTATGATAGCTGTTTTAACCTTTAGCTTTTTAAATAATGGTGGTATTCCCAACAATATGTTCCTAGCAGTAGCAGCACTTATAGGTGCTTACATGGCTATGAATATCGGAGCCAATGATGTTGCGAATAATGTAGGTCCAGCAGTTGGTTCTAAAGCTATGACAATGACTATGGCCATTGTTATAGCGGCAATATTTGAAGCAAGTGGTGCCCTTATTGCTGGTGGAGAAGTTGTCAAAACCATCAAAAAAGGGATCATAGATATCTCTGCGTTTGGTGGCAATGCTGATCCATTTATCTGGGCGATGATGGCAGCACTCTTAGCAGCAGCTCTCTGGCTAAACTTTGCAACAATGATGAAAGCGCCAGTATCTACAACACACTCTATAGTCGGTGGGGTTATGGGTGCAGGTGTCGCAGCCGCTGGTTTTAGCATCGTATCATGGACAACTATGGGAAAAATTGCTGCTTCATGGGTAATATCACCTGTTCTTGGTGGGCTTATCGCTGCAGCATTTTTATACTCTATTAAAAAATCTATACTCCACAAAGAAGATAAAGTAAAAGCTGCACAGACTTGGGTTCCAGTATTTGTAGCCATTATGTCTTGGGCATTTATCACATACCTGACACTCAAAGGGCTGAAAAAGATCTGGCCACAAGTTGTAGATATACTCAACCTTCTTCCACTTGTAAGTATAGAGATGAGTAAAAAGCCAACATTTTTAACCGCTC
This sequence comes from Sulfurimonas sp., assembly GCA_027056465.1. GTDB lineage: Bacteria > Campylobacterota > Campylobacteria > Campylobacterales > Sulfurimonadaceae > Sulfurimonas. Next base: position 7,661 of record JALUKS010000033.1, on the reverse strand, counting down.
TTATCATGGGTGGTGTAGTTGCCGTTACAATCTACTTGATAGTGAAAGCTAAACTTGCTTCTAGTACAAAAAAGATAGAAAACTCAAAAGAGTCTGTCAACTTACTCTTTACTATCCCTCTTATCTTTGCAGCTGCCCTACTCTCTTTTGCTCATGGTGCAAATGATGTAGCAAACGCCATCGGACCACTCGCAGCTATCAATGATGCAGTAGTCAATGGTGGTATCTCTTCTAAGGCAAGTATTCCACTATGGGTTATGGGAGTTGGTGCCTTAGGTATTGCTCTTGGTCTTGGACTTTATGGTCCAAAACTTATTAGAACTGTGGGAAGTGAGATCACTGAGCTAGATCAGATTCGTGCTTTTTCTATTGCTATGGCTGCATCAATCACTGTTATTATCGCTTCACAGTTAGGACTTCCTGTATCTTCAACCCACATTGCTATCGGTGGTGTTTTTGGTGTTGGCTTTTTAAGAGAGTATATGTATAAAAATGATGCTACAGATCTCATAAAAGAGGATAAAGACATCATCAAAGATGAAAAAAACATCCGCTCTGCATACAAATCTGAACTTGCAACATTAGAAAATAAAGAGCAAAAGAGTAAGGAAGAGTATGAGAGAATAGTAGAACTTTACAAGCTTGTTGCAGAGGAAAAAAAGATTATAAAAACTACTAAAAAGCATATCAAAGAAGCAAAAAAAGTAGAGTATGTAAAACGCGATGCTGTTAAAAAAATCATTGCTGCATGGCTTATCACTGTTCCAGCTGCTGCTATTTTATCTGCTGTCCTATTTTATATGATTCGTGGGATTATGATTTAACTTTGTAAATCCAACTCTGTCTTCACACAATCTCTACCTGATTTTTTTGCAAGGTAGAGAGCTTGGTCTGCTCTTCCTATCGCATCTTCCATACTCTCACCCTCTCTTACTTCACAAACGCCAAGGCTTACAGTAACAGAACCCACAATATCTATATCCAAACTATGAATTCCAGCCCTTAATTTTTCAGCTAAAATTTCAGCATTTTGCAGGGAAGCTGTTGGAAGAAGCATAACAAACTCTTCTCCTCCCCAGCGACATACAATATCAATATTTCTTAATGTTCTTAAAAGCGAATGGGAGACTTGAACAAGCACCTTATCTCCAACATTATGTCCATAGGTATCATTCACCTTCTTAAAGAAGTCTATATCTACCATTATAAGAGACATTGCATTCTCTCTTTGAATCATAGAAGTATATGAGGAGAGATAAAGTTCTGAGAACTTATGGCGATTATAAAGACCAGTGAGAGAGTCGGTAGAAGCTATAAGCTCATACTCTCTATTTTTACTCTCTAACATATTGTTAATCTCACTGAGTTCACTTTGATACTCTTTCATAAGCACAGCCCATCTCGAATAGGTTAAAGAGATAAGCTCTTTTTGTCCAATAATTCCAGAGAGAGTTCCATCCTCTTCAACGACAACAACTCGTTTATAGTTTTTCTCTTTTACAAAAGCGAGAGCCTCTTTTATAGTTGCACTTTTAGAAATAGTGTCAACAGGATATGACATATAATGAGAAACACTTAAGGAGAGATTACTTTTATTTTTGATGAGTTTCATCACATCTTTTGTAGTTAAAATACCTATAGGCTTACGATTTTCTACTATTATGACATTATCAAAAGAGCCATGTAGCATAGCATCAAGAAGTTTCAGCGTTATATCATCTTTTCCTACCCACTTCACTCGTCTACCTAATTTTAAAAAATCTTCTAAATAGAAGTTATCCATCAATGTATCTGGGTCGATATTACTTGTTATATCAGTATGTGTGATGAGACCATAGAGGCTCTTATCCTTATTTACCACACATATATACTCCAAGGGATCATTCAAGTATTCAAGTGCATCCAAAACATTCTTATCCCTATCAATAATAGAAATTTTATGTAAATCAATTTCTGCAAGCTTTGTTTCTAAGGGTATATCTGATGTTTGAATATTTAAGACATCTAAAACTGTAAATATATAAAAAACATTATGATCTTTCACCACAATATTTCTATGATTATTATTAATCATTTCATCTATTGCCTGAGCAACTGTCGCATTAATATCTACAGATACAACACTTGTACTTGCTATATCACTAATAAGTGGAAATTTCATATCTAATTCCTTTAGGAGATTTTTATATGTTTTCTAATCTTTCTTGAACTTTAACTGCTTGTGTATGCTCAAAAACATCATGTACTCTCAAAATCGAAGCACCATTTCTTATAGCCTCTAAATGGATAGCCAATGTTCCAGCTAGCCTCTCTTCAACTTTAGAATTGTCTATCTTTGCTATCATCGATTTTCTTGATGCACCTACCAAGAGAGGATACCCGAGAGTCAAGAAATGTTCTAAATGCTTGATAAGAATAAGGTTATCTTCTAATCTCTTACCAAATCCGATACCTACATCTAAAACAATATCTTTTATACCAAAACTCTCAGCCTTAACTATTTGCTCTTGAAAAAAGCTTGATATATCCTCTAAAATATTTTCATAATGTGGATTATCCTGCATCGTTTGAGGATTTCCCTGCATATGCATTATAACGACTTTTGCACTGTATTTAGCACAGATACGACAAACCTCATCACTTTTTAGTCCTGTAATATCATTTACTATTGTAAACCCTGCGTTTAAAGCATACTCAATAACTTTTGGCATATAGGAGTCTATACTGAATGCCACTCTCTCATAAATTTTTTTCTTTTGTATCATATCGGCTATGGGCTTGACTCGTAAAAGCTCTTCATCTTCACTTATACTCTTAGCATTAGGAGCCGAAGAAACGCCACCTATATCGATAATAGTAGCACCCTCTTCTATCATCTTCTCTATTTTTACTATAGCATCTTCGGCTATAAATCTACTCCCTGAAAAAAAACTATCATCATTCGCGTTTATAATACCCATAACTTCTACAGTTTTTGGCTTTTTAACATTCACTATAGTTTTGAGTTTAGAGGCCAACTCTTTGAGTCCAAAGGGTTGAGCAAGTTCTTTACGAGCAAGCTTTTGAAGTTGGGCTGTTGTTGCTATGAGGAGGCAGTCCACTTGTGGTGTTTTTGCTAAAACAGTTCCACGAGGTACAGCTAGGTCAGCCCCCACAGAGAGAGCATCTTGTTTGAGTATATTTGCCCCACCGACATGAAGATTTTTTATACTTATGAGATGAGTTTTTGCTTTAGATGCTAAGATAGAAAGACCACCACCATCGACACCAAGTCGCTCTAAAAAGTGCTTAACATCCATCTCTGCGTTTAATTTCTCGACTATCATCATCTCTCTCTTGCGAAACTCATAAGTATCATAGCTAAGACACTTTGAGGTCTTGAGTTGAGTGTTAAAAGTCTATATGCTTTATCGAAATTTTCTAGTTGCAGAGGTGTAAGAATAAGCATATCCGTAACAGTCGCTCTAAAGAAGAGTGCTTGAACAAGATCTTTTGCATCCTCTTTTTTCACACGAGCATGCTCTTTTAAAAAGGCAAAAACTTCTTTATAATCGAGTCGTGCAAGATTAAGTTCAATAGCCACTTTTTGATGAGAAGAACTCACTTTTAGTATAGGCAAACGCGAGCGAACTGTAGGGAGAAGGTTTGATTTTGTAGGACTTATGATGATAAATTCTATGTTTTTTGGAGGCTCTTCTAAGAGTTTAAGAAGAGAGTTTTGTGCGACATCGGTCAGGTCACTTGCCCCTAAGATGATATACTTTGTTTGCGACTCACTAATGTAAGACTCAGCAAGAACTGCTTTAGCATGCTCTATCTTAAAACTCTCATCAGTCACGATAAACTTCACAACACGAGAGGGAGCTAACTCCTCTTCAAGCCTTGCCACCTCGCCTTCAATATCATCAGAGATAACAATATGCCCTTTTACCTCGCTATGAGCTTGCATCAACCTCTCCAAACATTGTTGCGTTTAATGAAGCATCAAAGAGTTTATAGAGTTGTAGAAGTTTTATATCTAAATGTTTATCATAAGATTTAAGTGTAAAGGCATCATTGAAATCCTCATCAAACATCCAGAAGTAGCTATTGTCTTTTCTTTTGGCTATGTCACTGCGTTTGTCATCGCCTTTGCCAATGTACCAAAAGAAGTAATCATCTTTATGCGAAAGTGAAATCATATCATCAACAACATCAATCATCTCCCCACCACTAATAGAACCATAATGCACAAAAAGTGCATCAATACTCACGATAGGAATAAGAGGACGATTTGGCGACTCAGAGTTCAAAGAGGAGAGTATATACTGTTCCAACCAGTTGCGTTTCTCATCGGTAATAAGAATAATACTCTTTCCCTCAAGTACCTGTTCAAGTGCATAAGCAGTAGTCTTCGACCACTCAAAACGCTGTTCTTCAAGCCATGAGAGACTACTACCCTCTTCACGGATAGCATCCAAACTCCACTGAGCAAAATCAGGTGAAAAAGTGCTAGACATACGACTACTTATCTAGCTCGTAAGTCTCATGAAGACCACGAACAGCAAGTTCTGCATACTTCTCATCTATCATCATAGAGACTTTTATCTCTGAAGTCGAAATCATATTTATGTTGATATTGTTGTCTGCCATCGTAGCAAATGCACGAGCCGCAACGCCAGTGTGACTTCGCATACCGACACCAACGACAGAGACTTTACAAATATCTTCATTGTAAGAGTCATCTTTAATCTCTCCATCTTTTACAAAACTATCTACAACTTTTTTCGCATCAGTTAAATCGCCAACAGGAACAGTAAAGTCAATATTTGTTGCCCCATCATGTGCCTTATTTTGGATAATCATATCTACATTTACCTCAGCAGTCGCCAACTTATTAAAAATGTCAGACGCTATACCGGGGCGATCTTTGACTCCCATAAGTGAGATACGTGCTTGGTCTCTATCTAATGCTATTCCACTTACTAATGGTGCTTCCATAATGTTTTCCTCTTCTGTTATTAATGTTCCCTCTTCGTTTGAGAAACTTGTTCTTGTGACTAAATTTACACCCAGTTTTTTTGCCATCTCTACTGAACGATTTTGTAGGACTTTTGCACCGAGTGAAGCGAGTTCTAACATCTCTTCATAGGAGATTTTATCAAGCTTCTTCGCCTTAGGCTCAATGCGTGGGTCAGTTGTGTAGATACCACTTACATCTGTATATATCTCACAAAGGTCAGCTCCGAGTGATCCAGCGATAGCGACTGCTGAGAGATCACTCCCACCACGACCTAAAGTCGTAACATCTCCTGCTTGATTAACCCCTTGAAAACCTGCAACAACGATAATCTTCCCCTCTTTGATAGCCTCTTGCATCGCTGATGGGTCTATATGCTCTATGTGTGCCTTCGTATGGTGAATATCTGTCACTATTCCAGCTTTACGCCCACTCATCGCAGTTGCCTTATGCCCCATCTCTTGTAGTGCTATAGAGAGGAGTGAAGCCGTTACTCGCTCACCAGAACTCAGAAGCATATCCATCTCAGGTGCAGCAGGATTTTTTGAGAAATGCTCTGCATACCCTACGAGCTTATTTGTCTCACCACTCATCGCAGAGACGACAACAACGACATCGTTGCCCTCTTTGACACTAGCACTCACACGATTTGCTACATTTTGAATGCGCTCTAAATCGCCAACACTTGTACCACCGAACTTTTGTACTATTAACATCTACAACAACCCTTCATCTTTAAAATAATTTACGACCTTCTCATAAACAGGCTTTTTAAAGTGTGCCGTTAAGTCAAGTAGATCTTCTACACTTACAAACTTATGATCTGAAAATTCAGGATGTTCTGTTGCAAGATTTATCTCTGCATTTTCTCCAAATTTCAGAAGAAAGTAGCGTTGCGTTTGCCCTTTGTAAGGCTTCATCTTCTCAGCTATTTTAGTAGGAAAATCATAAGAGATCCACGCTGGATACTCTGCAATAATCTCTGCATCATTCGTCCCTATCTCCTCTTCCATCTCTCGAAAAAGTGCCTCTTTAACCTCTTCACCATTATCAATTCCCCCTTGAGGAAACTGCCAAATGCCTAAAAGATCATTGCGTTCTGCAATAAAAATCTCTTTTTTCTCTGGATAACGGTGTGAAACAATAATCATCGCCACATTTGGACGATATTGGGGTTGTATGCTCATATAAGTACCTCTATAATAATTATTACGATTATACAGAATTTGTAATTAAAAGAAGATAATTTAGGATTTTTGGCTACAATTGTTTACTTAAATGATGTGGAGATTTGATGCAAACACCAAGAGATAATAATTACTACAACAAGATGATAGAAGCTTATATTGCCAAAGACAAGGAAACTCTTTGGTACCAACTTGCCTTTTCAAAATTCGATGTTAACGGTATTGACAATATGAAATGGAACTGGTCTTGGTGGGCTTTTGGTCTTGGATTTATGTTTTTACTCTACCGTAAACAGTACATACCTGCAGTTGTTCTCTTCTTCCTCTCCATAAGTATTGGTATAATTCCTTTTATGAGTATCATTCTTATGCTCCTCTCTGGTGGCTATAGTACATACTTCGTTTATAAAGGTTTTAAAAGTAAACTCCTCGAGATAGAAGCAAACATTGAGGATGAAGAGACTCGTATTGAGACTATGCAAGAAGTGGGTGGATATAATCAATGGGTTGTATGGCTCTATGCAGGCTTTATGCTTCTTATAACTCTTAAAGTAGTGATGATAGTCTCAGCAATTATGATGTAGTAAATTTACTATGAAGAGACTCACATTCTCTTCTTTTAGCTAAAATACACTTAATAAATTATTCAACTTGAAAGGATTTAAGAATGCAAAAACTCCCAGTAGGAATACAAACATTTTCAGATATAAGAGAAGATAATCTTTTTTATATTGATAAAACACAAGATGCTCTTAGTCTCATAAATAGTGCTGGAAGGTACTTCTTCCTCTCCCGTCCACGAAGATTTGGAAAGTCTCTTTTTATTGATACTCTACATAATATCTTTGAGGGTAAAAAAGAGTATTTTGAAGATTTGTATATCTATGATAAATGGGACTGGGAAGATAAATATCCAGTATTGAAACTAAGCTTTTCTGGTAATAGAAGTACTAAAGAACTTATAACGAACATATATAAGAATATAGATGATATATCCCAATCACTCAATATTGAGTGTAAACGCAATGATGATTATGCGATGTGCTTTTCTGAACTCATTCAGATAGCTTATAAAAAACATAATAAAAAAGTAGTAATTCTTATAGATGAATACGATAAACCAATCCTTGATAACCTAGACCAAATGGAAGTAGCCAAAGAGTGTAGAGAGATTCTAAAAAGATTATATTCTCAACTTAAAGATAACGATAGATATATTAAGTTTGCTTTTCTCACAGGCGTGAGTAAATTTAGTAGAGCATCAATCTTTAGTGGTTTAAATATGCTTACAGATATAAGCTTAAACCCTAAGTTTGGAAATATTTGTGGTTATACTCAAGAAGATATTGAAACTCAGTTTTTACCTTACCTTGATGGTGTTGATTTAGAGAGACTTAAAAACTTTTATAATGGTTATAACTTCTTAAAAGATGATATTTATAACCCTTTTGATATTTTGCAGTTTATTACGAATG
>JALUKS010000032.1 GCA_027056465.1 Sulfurimonas sp. | reverse complement strand
ATATTTATATGTTTTTGTTCATGAGACTTTTGCGGGTGCTTTGAGTAGTCAATAGCTTGATGATGGCTCTCATTACAAGCACCAAAAGCGAGAGCCGCACCACCTGTAGTAGCCGTTGTTAAGAAAGTTCTACGGTTCATTTTCTATCCTTATTATATATCAAAAAGTGTAAGTTGTGTCTGTGTAACTTGAGGTTTAACGAGTATACTTTTTTCTACTCCAACTATGAGTGCAAAGTAAAAATGGTTTTCTTTTAAGATTGTAAGTATCTCATTTTGATTTGTATAGAGTATAACATCTTCTCTATTTTTGACTTTTTCTTTCATAAACAGTTGAGAGGAGGGGAGTATATAGAGTGTTTTTGCCCATGTAAGCTCAGATTCTAAAAACATTATCTCTGACTCACTAAGCTCACTACTTTTTTCAAATATAAGCACTTTTTCAGTTGTTCCAAACTCTTTAATCTCTAACTTTTTATTTACGAAAACTGCCTCAAAATGTTCTATCACTGGAAACTTTTTAAGTCTATAATTTATCTCCAAGTTTTTAAACAGATTGAGAAGTCTCTCTAAGTAGGGAATAAAAAAAGGCGAGATAAGTTGGCGTTCATAAAAAATATCGTTACAGATAAATGAAGTCTCAAATAGAGTCTGCTCAATGATATTGACACATTTACAACTCTGATTTGGAAGTTCTATAACATTTGTAAAAATATTTTTATCACAAAGAGCAGGAGAAAAAAGTAGAATAGAATTCTCATCAATATACCATAGTTGCTTACTAAGTGTTTGAATATCCCCAAAAACAGCGATAAAACTTCGCTCTGTTACAACTTGAAGAGCAAGTTTTAGCACTATCTCATCCGTCTCATAGGCTGTTATCTTTTTATCTATAAGCCTAAAACGCAGAAGTCGCATAAGTGCATCTTCTATATCCTTTACCTTAATCCAAGCGATTTCACTATCACTTATCTGTGTAGGTTTAGAAAATATAATCCCATAAGCTCCATTGAGGATAGCCTCTTCGATGGCAGACTCATCAAACGCCATAAAGAGATCACCGCGTTTGACTGCTTTTGCTTCAAAGACAACATTGGTAAAGATTTTTACAAAAGGTTCATTTACTAAAGAACCTCGTGTAAGTGCAAGAACATTTTCAAGTCTCATCCAATCGGTGTGCCTGCCTTTTTAGGTTTCTCTGGTCTCACTAAGCAGAGACCATCTTCATCCTTAGCAGCAAGAAGCATTCCCTCACTCATAATACCCATAAGCTTTGCAGGTTTTAAGTTTGCTACGACACAGATTTGTGTACCCACAAGAGACTCAGCAGAGTAAAACTCACGGATTCCAGCAACTATTTGGCGTGTGTCATTTTCACCAAGGCTTACTTTGAGTTTGAGAAGTTTCTTACTTTTTGGTACTTCTTCAGCTTCTAAAACTGTTCCCACTTTAAGTGCTGTTTCAAAAAATTGCCCAATCTCTAGAAGGTTATCACCAAAATCTGCCTCTGATTCAAACTTCTCTTTTTTCTTAGAACTTTTTTTCTCCTCTTTTTTTACAGGAGTTGGTTCAGCTTGTGTCGCCTCTTGCATAAGTGGCTCTTCAACACGAGGAAAGAGAGGTGGCACTTTTTTAATAGTAAAGAGTTTTAAAAGTTTTTTATCTATTACGAGTTCATTATAACTTGCATTGTTTATCTCAAAGTGTAAAGCGTCAGCAATAGTTGCTGTCGTTTTAGGCATAACAGGGGAGAGCATGATAGATGCTTTTGCTAAGATATTGGCAACAAGTGCAACAGTAGCAAGTGCTTCCTCTTTTTTGTCATTTTTTATCTTGACCCATGGCTCATGCTCTGTAATAGCCGTGTTACCGATAGAGAAAAGTCTCCACAACTCTTCCAAATATCTATGCGTTTGCATCTCACTCATATAGCCATCAAGAGAGTCAAGAACTCTGTTCATCGCCCCAAGCTCTTTAGTGTGATACTTGGCGACATCGACACTATCTATCTCAAACGCAGAGTATTTACCACTCATACCGATGATACGATTGAGAAGATTTCCTAAGTCGTTTGAGAGTTCAGAGTTTATACGGTCTATAAATGCACGTTGTGAGAAGTCTCCATCTTGACCAAATGGCACTTCACGAAGCATAAAGTAGCGAAGATTTTCAACACCATAAGCATCTGAAACCTCTTTAGGAGAGACAACATTGCCTTTTGACTTAGACATCTTTTCGCCATCACGAGTCCACCAACCATGCGCACCAATAGTTTTAGGGAGAGGTAAATCAAGACTCATTAAAAACGCAGGCCAGTAGATAGCATGAAAACGGAGAATATCTTTTCCCACGAAGTGAGTAGATGCTGGCCAAAAGTCCATATTTGCATCATCTTTGCCATAACCTAATGCAGTTACATAGTTGAGTAGGGCATCGAGCCAAACATACATAACGTGCTTATCATCATGAAGAGACTCAGGCATTTTAACACCCCAAGTGAAAGATGTACGAGTGACAGAGAGGTCACGAAGTCCACCTTTTACGAAGTTTTTGACCTCATTTGCACGTGAACGCGGCATGATAAAATCAGGGTTCTCTTCATAATGTTTTAAGAGTTTATCTTCATACTCAGAGAGTTTAAAGAAGTAGCTCTCCTCTTTTACAATGCTAGTTGTTCGCCCACAATCAGGACAAAACTCACCATCAACAAGTTGCGTTTCAGGAAAGAATGTCTCACAACTAACGCAGTAGTGACCCTCATAGAAGTCTTTATAAATATCGCCCTTATCAAACATCTTGAGAAATGCTTTTTGAACGCCAGCCATATGATCTTTGTCTGTTGTACGGATAAACTTGCTATAGCTTATCTCAAACTCATCCCAAAGATTTTTAAAAGTGGCACTTATCTCGTTTGCAAACTCTTGTGTAGGTTTACCATTTTTCTGTGCTGACTCTTCTATCTTTTGACCATGTTCATCAGTACCAGTTAAAAAGAAAGTTTCGTTCCCTTTCAAGCGCTCATATCTCGCAGTAGTATCTGCGATAAAAGTTGTGTAAGCATGCCCAATGTGAGCCTCTCCGTTTACGTAATAGATAGGTGTTGTTATGTATTTACTCAATTTTTTGTCCTGTCAAATATATTGATGTTATTTTATCTAAATAGTCTTAGATTTATCAATACTTTACTTTAGTATTGCAGAAAATATTCTCTGATACTTAAATAAACAGACATAAAGATGTCAATGTAAAGGTATAAACTTTTATATTCAAAACAAAAGGATAAATATGTATGTATTTGTATATGGTACATTAAAACGAGGATTTAGCAATCATTATTTTTTAGAAGATGCAAAATTTATTGCACAAGTAACAACTAAAGATAAATTTCCAATGGTAAATATCATTAAAGCATACCCTTACATCATAAATGATACAAGAAATGGACATAATATCGAGGGTGAACTTTACAAAATTGATGAAATAATCTTAACAAAACTTGATATGTTAGAGGGCTATCCTGAACATTATGATAGACGAAGTATTATAGTAATTGCAGAAAATCAAGAGTATAGGGCTATTGTTTATTTTATAAAAAAGAAAATTGATTATACACATCTTGAACTTTTAAAAAAGTTTTAAATCGTATTAAAATTGATGTAATCTTTCAGTGTAAATTGCTAAATCTTCTTGAATAATCTCTTGAATCCACTGAGGTTCAATCACAAAAAGATGGGGTATCCAATATTTAATGATTGGTAGTATCTCCATCTCATGGGTAATTGTAACACTAAATTCCATAGTCTCATCACTATCTAGCGACTCAACTATTTGTGTTGGAATGGGTCGGCGTTTGAAATATTTTGTAGCTGATTTATCTGCAAACAGTTTTACTACAAAGGGTTCTATATCTCTTTGAAACCAAATAGATATGGATTTATCGAGTAAAGTATCTAATTCACTCTCTTTTTCAAATGTAGTATCTGTCATAATCGGATGAGAGATATTTTTTAGATAGTATTTTTTGAATGTCTCACATCTCAGAGCAATAAGATACCAAAACCCTTCAAAATTTACTATTTTTAGTGGTTGAATAGTTGTAGTGTAAACATCTTGTTTTTCATCATCATAAGAACATTGCACCTCTTTTTGCTCTCTAATAGCAGTTTCTAAAATCTGAATATCCCTAAATTTATCGCTTATATCTTCAATATTGAGTTTTGTGTAGATGGGATTAAAATCTTCGTTTTTAATTTTTGAGAGAAGTTTATGTGCTTTTGTAGAAAACTTACCACCAATACCTTCAGTGATTTTTTCAATGATGTCAAGAACTAGTTCATCCTCAAGAGATTTAGTTTTTTCAACTCGAAACCCCTCTTGCATTTTCCATTTTTTATTTTCTTGATAAATTGGAAATGAGACTAAACGCTCATTAAAATCTCGCTGGATTGTTCTATCGCTAGTGTTAAACTCTTTTGCTAACTCTTTGACAGAAAGAGCTTCGCCATCGTTTAGCTTAGAGAGGATTATGGTTAGTCTTGTTAAGATTTTATCGTAGTCGTGTTTGTATGCCATTTTTGATTATTTTATTTTATCAATTATTTCATGGATTCTTATTTCTAAAGCTTCGGCAATATTTTTATTGCTATTTTCAAACAAATTTTTATCTAACTCAATAAATGTAGTGATAATCACTTCTTCATTCTCAACTTCATTTTTATACTCAAATTTTTCAGAACCACACAATTTCTGTATTTTAGGAATATCTTCATCATTGTCTGAATTTATTTGTATTGTCAATGGGGATCTTCCACTTGCCCATATTTCAAAATCAACACCAAACCATACATCCCATTCATTAGGTATTTGTTTCTCTTTTACATAATATCCATAAAAATCTGGATATTGTTCAACAGAAGCTTTATCTTTTTTTACTTCCACTTTTACATTTTCTACTATATTAAATAATTTACTTACAAGACTTGGTACATTTGAATTTGATAACATTTCATATCCTTTATTTGTTGTATGTGGCTTCATTAATTGTATTTCGGATTTAGAAAATTTTATATCTTCATAATAAAACCATCTGTAATCCAAAATTTTACAAAACTCATTTATAAAAATATTTGCCTTATCTAGCCCTTTATTTCTAACTTCATAAATAATATCTTCCCAATAAATAATATGCTTTTTTATTTCTTCTTTTGATAAAAATCTACAATTTCCATCATACTTAGTAGGTAATCATAATTTTTTTTGTTCCTCTCTTAATTTACTAATTCTATCAGAACTACAAAAACAATAATAAGCTTCATCTT
>JALUKS010000031.1 GCA_027056465.1 Sulfurimonas sp. | reverse complement strand
GAGAGAGAGATATGTGTCATCTTTGTGAAAGAGTAGTGTCGTTTGCATTAAAGTATATTAAAAATCTCTCTCAAGTAATTTGTTTACCTTGAGAATCGTAATAATTTTATCCTGCTGTTTTCCAACACCATCAATAATAGTATCATCACCACTTACAGTATCAGGTGCAGGTCCAATATCTGTTTTTTTAAGACGGATAGCCATAGTAAGTCTATCTATCACAAAACCTGCCACATCATCACCATGACGCATGACGATAAAACGAGTCTCATCTGACTGATTTTTACTAGGAAGACCAAACTTTAAACGCAGGTCAAGAAGAGGGATAACTGCACCACGGAGATTAAATACACCTAGTACATATGCTGGTACCTGAGGTACACGAGTCCATGAAAATGGTTTAATAATCTCTTGAATTGAGAGGATAGGAATAGCATATTCTTCCTCACCTATCACAAACCCAACGAGTTGAACGACGTCATCTAGTTGTGTTAAGTCTGTATTTTGCTGATCACTTTGTTGGTTAATAATTTGTTTTAATTTTTCACTCATTATAGGAACTCCGCTTTAAAGTTTACATTTCTCTGAACTACACTTGAGAGATAATCTGCTGAGTATGGCTTCGTTATATACTCAACCATTCCAGACTCAACACCACGCATACGATCTGACTTACCAGTTCTTGAAGTAACTGCGATAAGAGGTAAGTTTTTGTATTTATTATACTTTTTAATCTCTGTTGCTAGAGTATATCCATCCATTCTAGGCATCTCAATATCCACAAGCATCGCATCAAAATTATGCTCACCTGATTTTAAGATATTAAGAGCCTCTTGTCCATCACTAGCTTCTACTAATGTAACACCCATCGGTTCAAGAGCTTTTCTCATAATAGTTCTATCTGTTTTCGAGTCATCCACTATCATAACCTTGTAGTCACTTGCAGATGTTTTTTCTAGATTCTGTGCTATCTCACCACCACTTTCACCCATAGGTGATGCTTTAACATCTCGAGCCATAGACATAAGTGCTACAACATCAACGATGAGTGTTACACCACCATCACCACGGATAGTAGCTCCAGCAACACCTTCAATACCTTTAAGATAATCTCCAAGAGACTTAATAACAATCTCTTCTTGACCAACTAAGGTATCTACAATCAGCCCAAGCTTTGAAGTACCAAGACCAAGCACAACAACATAAGCATGCTCACTTGCATCTAAGATACGCTCTACTTCAAAAATATCTCCAATATGTACAAGAGAAAGAACTTCATCACGTAAACGCATAACACTTCTTCCCTCCACCGTATATATCTCATCTTTTGAGATACGTACAGTCTCTAAAACAGAAGCGAGTGGAATAGCATAGTACTCCTCTTGAACACCCACAAGCAGTGCTTGAATGATAGCAAGAGTAAGAGGAATTTTTAGCTTCATAGAAGTACCAACACCAATCTCTGAATCGATGTCAATCATACCATTAAGCTTTTCAATATTTGTTTTTACAACATCCATACCAACACCACGACCACTTACACTTGTAACAGCAGCAGCAGTTGAGAAACCTGGCTTAAAGATCAGTCCAAAAGCCTCTTTATCACTCATATTATCTGCTTCTTTTTCAGTGATAATACCTTTTTCAAGAGACTTGTTTTTCAACATATTAGTATCTAAACCTTTTCCATCATCATCAATTTGGATAACGATTTGGTTTCCTTCGTTGTAAGCTTTGAGATTAATAGTCCCCATCTCTTTTTTCCCAGCTGCAGCACGATCAGCTGGCACTTCGATACCATGATCACATGAGTTACGGATAATATGCACAAGAGGATCACCAATCTCTTCAACAATAGACTTATCAAGCTCAGTATCTTCCCCATCAAGAACAAGGTCTATCTGCTTATTTAGCTCACGAGAGAGGTCACGAATCATACGTGGGAATTTGTTAAAAACTTTACCAATAGGAAGCATACGTGTTTTCATAACTGCTATCTGCAGGTCAGTTGTTACAAGTGAAACAATGCTTACAACTTGATTGAGTTCTTCTAGGAACTCTTCACCCTCATAACGCTCTTCAACATCATCATTAATTTTAATAAGTCTATTTTTTGCGAGAACAAGCTCTCCTATTAGATTCATAAGGTGATCAAGTCTTTTTACATCTACACGAATTGTCTGTTCCACTACAGCAGGAGCTTTTTTCGCTGGTGCTGCTGCTTTTGGCTCCTCTTTTTTAGGAGTCGCTTTAACAGGTGCTTTTTTTGGAGCAACTGGTGCAGGAGCTGGAGTTGGTTTTGGTGTCGGTTCAGGAGCTGGTTTTTCTGTTTCACCTTCTTCTACTGGCTCAGGTGGTGCAGCTAGAACTTCTTCCCCAGCAGCTATCTTCGCCTCACGTTTTGCCTTATCTTCATTTTGGCGTTCTTGAAGTAGTTTTTCTATCTCAGCCTCAAGATCATCAGGACTCATACTGTCATAATCTATCTCATCCTCTGCCTCAGAGGGAGCTTCTTCAACTACCGCTACTTCTTCGACAACTGGAGCAGCTACTGCTTCTACAACTGGTGAAGGAACGTCACCATCTCCACCTGATATTTTATCAAGTCGAGAAACACATGCTGCTACATCAATACCAGCATCTGCACTTGTATCACGAATAGTCTCTAAAAGTGCTTTCATTAGGTCTATTGACTCTAAAACAACATCCATAATATCAGGAGTAATTATCAAATCACCATGACGGGCTTTGTTGAGAACATCTTCCATATGGTGTGTAAGGTGTGTTAAAACATCAAAGTTTAAAAACGAAGATGCACCTTTTACCGTGTGGGCTACTCTAAATATGCCATTTAATAATTCTAAATCTTCAGGGTTATTTTCTAACTCCACCAAATCTTCATCTAATTTCTCTACAAGTTCAAATGACTCAACTAAAAAGTCTTGTAGTATCTCTTGAAATTCATCCATATTTACACTCCTACTTCATATGTGCACGAACAACACGTGCTACTTCATCATAAAATGAGCTTGCTTGAAACTTCACTAAGTAAGCCTCTCCTCCAGCCTCAATACCTCTGTCTTCACTAAAATCATCACTAATTGATGAGTTAAAAACGATAGGAATAGTGCTAAAACGAGCATCATCTTTTACATTTGCTGCAAAATGGAAACCATCCATTTGAGGCATTTCAACATCACTCACAATAATCTTAAGTGTCTCTGTTAGATTTTCTCCATAAGTATCATAAAGATCATTAAGCTTTTGCAGTCCATCATTACCATCTATTGCCTCAACAACCTTAAATCCCATCTTTATAAGAGCTTCTTTGACTATTTTTCTTGCTGTTGAACTATCATCAAGCACAAGTGCTAAACCAGAAAATGTCTCTATCTCTTGAGGTACATTGTCTGTATCTGGCTCATAGAGACCTAAATCTTGTACCACAGATTCTAAGTCTAAGATAAGAAGAACATTGTCTCCCTCAATTTTTGTGACACCTGTTATCTTACTTGAATCAAGAGAACCTGAGCCACTTACAAAAGTTGCAGGTTCAATATCACTCCAACTGATACGGCGAATACGTCTTGCTTCGTGCACAACAAATCCAATAAGTACATTATTAAACTCAGTTATAATGATACGAGCATTATCTTTTGCATTTTCAGGTTCTTCTATACCCATCCATTTCGCAAGATTTACAACAGGAATCACTATATCTCGAAGATCAAAAATTCCTTCAATAAACTCTGGAGTTCCAGGAAGATCAGTCAACTCAGGAATACGAATAATTTCCTTTACTTTAGAAACATTTATACCATATATACCCTCATAAACAGAATCTTCTTCTTGTTTGAGTATACGAAAATCGACAAGTTCCATTTCATTGGAACCAACTTTTAGAGAATTGTCATTCATCTATTTACTCCCTTTTAAAGTCTCTTTTCTTCTAAAAGAACTTTATCTTGTGCAGATTTTACTATAAAATATCTTTGATTGCAAGCAAAGGCTGCTAAATTTATATAAGAATATTTTTCAAAAAAGTAGCTTTTGTTTTGATGATAGTGCCCCTCAATAAAATAGTTACAGTTGTACTTTTCTAGCCTCCGAGAAATAATATACTCTTTAAAGCTAATAAACTCTTTACAATCATCTTTTTTACCAAGGTATACATCTATTTTTTTGATTATTTTATTGCCAATTTTAGAGTCAATAGTATTTAATACTTTGAGAACCCATCTATTTCTAACAATAGTAGTATAGAGTTTGTAAGAAAAGAGACCATCAAAATCACCATGTGCTAAAGCAATAGTCTTTCCAGCATACTCTGCTATAACAGGTTGTTCTTGTATTGAGAACACCCTTGCATCTTTAAAAATATTTTTGAGATTAAAATCATGATTACCCTCAATATATATAACTTCTATCTCTTGACTAATCTTTTGAATAAGCATTACGATAGTTCTATTTTCTTGAAGCGTAAAAGTAACACTTCCAAAGAGTGCATCTAAAATATCGCCCATTAAAATAAGCTGTGGAATTTGAAGTTTTTTTGAAGCTATAGCTTCTATGAGTTGTAGAAGCTGTGGTCGAATATGCGAGTAGTGGGCATCTCCCAAAAGAAGAGCGCCCTCTTGAAGTCTAAAACTAGGGGACATAAGCTATATTTGGAATCCCCATATTTTCATCAAGCCCCATCATAAGGTTGGCGTTTACGAGTGCTTGTGAAGAAGCCCCACGCATAAGGTTATCTATAGCACTTGAGATAAAGAGCATATTTTTCTTGCGTTTAACATAGATGTCGCAGAAGTTTGTTCCTGCTACACTCTTCATATCTACTGGGTTTTCACTGACACGAACATTTTTTTCATCTCTGTAGTAGTCATGAAGCATCTCTTCTGCATCAAAATCATCACTCACTTGAAGATAGATAGAGCTTATCATCCCACGAGTAAGAGGCACTAAGTGAGGTACAAAAGTAACATCATCAAAATCTATGTTGAGTTTCTGTGCTATCTCTGGGGCATGTCTGTGTAGCATAGGATTATAAGCAAAGAGATTATCATTTACATTGACAAAGTGTGTCACCTCACTCAGTTTTTTTCCTGCACCACTCACACCAGTCTTTGCGTCTATGATAACAGGAGTACCCTCTATTCGCTTTGAGAGAAAAGGGAGTATTCCGAGTATCGCTGATGTTGGAAAACAGCCAGGGTTTGCCACAAGTTTGGCACTCTTTAGCTCCTCTTTAAACATCTCTGGAAGTCCATAAACCACATGTTTAAGATTTTCTACATCTGTATGAGGGACATAATACTCCTCATAAACCTCTTGCGTTAATCTATAAT
>JALUKS010000030.1 GCA_027056465.1 Sulfurimonas sp. | reverse complement strand
GGTGATAAAGAGGTGAAAAATGATATCTCTATCTCTCTTTTTAGACTAAATAACTATACAGATACACCAAGAGCAGGTATGCGTGCAGCCAATATCATTGGTGGTATTTTAAAAGCAAAAGAGTATACGGTAAATAGCCATGTAAAAGAGAAAGTTTCTTCACTTAAAAAGGCGAAAAAAATTGCTAAAGAAGATGGTGCTAAGTACTTTATGTTTGGTGGTGTGAGTGAGTGGCGCTATAAGACTGGTATAGATGGTGAGCCTGCTGTCAGTTTACAATTAAGCCTTTATAAAACAAAAAGTGCAAAACTTGTTTGGAGTGCAACCGCTTCAGATAGTGACTGGGGTAATGCTTCTATCGGAACGACTGCACAGGATCTCTTAGAAGAGATGATGGCTGAGTAGGGGATAAGAGCGATGCAAGTAAATAAAGGAAGGGTAAAGGAGAAGAGTAGGATAGACACACTCTTAAAACTTTTACATCAGTATGCTTATACCGAGACTATGATTATTCTCTTTTTGTATTTAGGAGTAGGCTATCTTGTTGATTCCTCGGATATATGTATTATTAATGACAAGTTTTCTTTTATACTTATTTTGCTTGCGGTTATTACACTCTTTCATGGTTTTGAAAATGGTCTATTAGCTCTAAGTATATTATCTATCGTTATGTGGCTTTTTTATCCCGTTTTTCCTTATGTAGAGTTTTTAGTAGTTCTTATGATGACTCTTATTTACAGTGAGTTTCACTACTACTGGACAGAAAAAATAAAGGCTGCAGAGATTCAAGCAAACTATCGTGGGGTTAAGTTAGACGAATTTACAAAAGCTTTTTATACACTTAAAATATCTCATGACCAGCTTGAGAAAAACTATGTTATTAAACCTATGAGTATTCGTAATTCTATTAAAGATATTATTCATGAGAATATTCTTATTGATGCAGATGACTCTATTGTGAAAAAAAATGAGGAGTATTACAAGCGTTTTTTACTCCTTTTAGAAAAGTCTTTTAGTGTTAGTAGTGCACTTATCATCTACAAAAAAGATTTTGAAGATGAAAAGAACTATCTTGATTATGATAATAGTGCTATAGCCTATGGAACACATACTCAAAAACGTGAGAAGCAAGAGATACTTGATGATTACTTAGTAGATAAGGCAATAGGGCGTAAAACACCTATTTATATTAGTGATAAAGATGGGGAAATGACTATAATGAATGATAAAAATAGCCTTTACCTCGCAGCATTGCCGGCACTAAATAACTCTGAAGTAACGAGTGTTTTAGTGATAGAAAAAATGCCTTTTATGGCATTTAATAGAGAAAACCTTACTTCGATTCTTATTCTTTTAGAGTACTTCTCTATTGAGGTTTCTCAAAAAGATTTTCTTGCACAAGAGAATGAGTTGACACTTGTCGAAGATAAAAAGTTTCAGTATGAGTTCGAGCGTATGAAGTACCTTTACAAGAAGTTTAATGTAAATTCGATAGTCCTTGTTTTACGTATAGATAATGAACTACAAGCAAAAAGAATTTATGATAAAGTAGAAAAAATGCTCCGCTCATTAGACATGGTTACATTGGTGAAAAATGATGGACTTTACTACATAACACTTCTCTTTCCTTTACATGATAAAGCAGCTGCACTAGGGTATTTAAACCGTCTTTTAGGCTCACTTGAAGAGGAAAAAGATAAAAAGTTTAACTACATGACTTTTGACTTGCAAAAGAGAGGACTCCTTAACAAGTACTTTAAAGAAGATTATGATGCATAATTTTACTCATACTGTTGAGCCCTATATCCCATTTCTCTATGGGATTCATGTTATCATAAGTTTTATTTTAGCCCTTGTTCTTACAATATATTTGAAAAAAAGATTTGTGAACAATGAAGAGATGCGAGAAAAAGATCGTAAAAGAGTAGCAGAGATAGAAGACTCCAGTCTTATATTTCGGCTCTTTTTTAAAATTTCTCTGCATAAGAACAATAGAATAATGAGTTTTTTATTTCTCTTTTTGTTTAATATTGCTATGCCTTTACTAGGCTATCCTCTCTCTATTTGGGTTGCACTCTTTTTACGCAAAGTAAGTTATAAGAAACGTGTGTCAAACACAAGTATTTTGAATCTTGATGAGTTTGGTTTCTCATTTTTAAAGGTAGAAAGAATTTTTGGGGAGGGTTCTTTGAGTGATTTGATGACAAATGAGTCTGCGCCCAAGGCAAAAAAGCTTAAGGCACTCTCTTCTCTTGCGGCACATATATCTTCATCGAACCTACGTATCGTAAGAGAGACACTATCAAGTAAAGATGATGAGATACGTATGTTTGGATATGCTATTTTAAATAAAGCCGAACAGTCACTCAATGCTCCTATAAATCAATATATAACTCAATTTAATGATTCCAAAGATGCAGAAGAGTATGAGGAAAAAAAGAGACATGCTTATGCTGCAAATAAGCTCTCTTTTTTATATTGGGAGCTTATCTATACAGAGCTCGTTCATGATTCGCTGAAGGCGAACTTTTTAGCAGATGTTACTCATTACTTACATATAGCACGTGATTTTTATCTTGATGAAATGAATCAGTTGGAAAAAGAGTTAGAAGAATCTGGAGATAAAAAATTTGAGAACATGGAAGAACAGTCTTCTTATGAAGAAAAAATTACTGAGGATAAGGATAGATATCAAGCATTAAAAGAGTTGATTACAAAGCTTTATATCCTTAAAGGAAGAGTTTATATGAGTCAAGAGAAGTATGATGAAGCAAAAGTAGAATTTACAATAGCTCAAGAGGTACATGCTGAAAAACTCTCAAATGTACTTCCCTATTTAGCAGAGATTTATTTCTTAACAGGAAATTATAGAGTCGTAAATTCTATCTTATCAAATGCAGATGATCTAAAACTTAATGCAACGATGCATCCTATCATCGAACAATGGAGGGCATCTTAATGAGTGAAAATTTTCCTAAAAGTGACTCAGTTGATGTGATGCTCTTCTCTGAGGGGACATACCCTTATGTAAAAGGAGGAGTCTCAGCATGGTTGCTTCAACTTATTAAAGGACTTCCTGAATATACTTTTGGAGTCTGTTTTATTGGGGCGCAAGAGTATGTTGATGGGCAAAAGTTAGAGGTGAGTTATGAGTTGCCTCCAAATCTTAAACACCTCGAAGTACACTATCTTTTTGATGATAAAGATATACTAAAACCTAAAAGAAGAGTGGGTAGCAAAGAGGGATTTAAAGCTGTGACTTCTCTGTATAACTCTTTTAAGTCAAATGCTAAAGAGATTCCAGAAGTACTTCAAAAGATAGATTTTTATACAAAAAAGGTCACATTCAAAGACTTCCTTTTCTCTAAGCGTGCATGGGAGTTTATCAATGAAGTTTACTTAAAAAACTGTCCAGATGTTCCTTTTATTGACTACTTTTGGACACTACGTAATATTCATAAACCTATCTGGATTTTAGCAGAGATAGTGCAGGGTTTACCTGAGACCAAGATATTTCATGCACCCTCAACTGGTTATGCAGGTTTTGCAGCAGCACTCGCTTCGTATGATAGAGAGAAACCTATGGTCCTTACCGAGCATGGTATCTACACAAGAGAACGCAAGATAGATATGCTTTCAGCTGACTGGATAGAGTATAAAAAACCAACTCTACTCCAACAGCCTGAAGAGTATAACTATATCAAAAAAATGTGGGTAAATTTCTTTGATAAGATAGGGGTATTTGCATACCAGCGTTCAAATCATATTTTTTCTCTTTTCCCTGGTGCTCAAAAGATTCAAGTGCTTTTTGGTGCAGATGAAAATAAAACAATGGTTATCCCAAATGGTGTTGATGTAGATGCTCTTAAAGCGACTATGAAAGATAGAGAAGCAGTGCCAAAGCCTATAGTTACACTTATTGGTCGAGTGGTACCTATTAAAGATATCAAGACTTTTATTCGTGCTATTAAAATTGCATCACTTACCATCCCTAACATAGAGGGGTGGATTGTTGGTGCTGTTGAAGAGGATAGAGAGTATGTAGATGAGTGTCAACAGATGGCTGTCTCTTTGGGGCTTAAAAAAGAGTCACAGATTTTTGATGGTAATAAAAGTGATATGTCTCAAGAGGAGATTATTGCACATAGTGATAAAATCAAACTCTTTGGGCATAGTAACATTAAAACTATTTTACCTCACTCTGCACTTCAAACACTCTCCTCTATTAGTGAGGGAATGCCTCTTGTTATACTCGAAGGTTTTGCAGCGGGTGTCCCTTGTGTGGCAACTGATGTTGGCTCTTGCCGTAACCTTATCGAGGGTGCTATAGATGAAGAGGATTTACAGATAGGCTATGCGGGTGCAGTAACAGGTATAGCAAATCCAGGTGCCTTGGCCAAAGAATATATACGTTTGTTAGATTTTGAAAATGGAGATTGGAGTAAAGCACAGGAAGCTGGACTTATTCGTGTAGAAAAGTATTACCGACAAGAATCTTTTTTAGAGGAGTATAGAACTGTTTATGATGAAGCTAAAAATCTTTCGTGGGGAGAGTTGAAAACAAAAGTTTTCCCTTTTTATCTTCCTAAACCTCTCCCTTATGCAAAGGTAATGCTCAAGCGATTCAAGGTGGTTTCATGGCAGGTATAGGATTTGAACTTCGTAAAATTTTAAAAGAAGATAGGCTACTCTCTATTGCAAAAGTATATGGTTACTCTGCTATACTCAGCTCAGGGCCATGGGTAGTTTCTATCTTAGCTATTGTACTTGTTGGTTTTATTAACCTTGCAAATCTTGGTGAGGCAAGTGATGCATTCCGATTTCAAGTTGTTGTGACCTATGCTATTGCTCTTGCATCTAGTCTTATTATTACAGGTATTTTACAACTTCCCTTTACTCGTTATGTTGCAGATTTAATTTTTAAACACAAAGAAGATGAGATACTTCCCTCTTACTTTGGAGCTATTTTTATGGCTTGGGTACTAGGTCTACCCATAGTAACACCTTTTTACTTCTGGGTATTTCCACAACAGAGTAATCTTTTTATCATAGGCATGGTTTCTACCTTTTTAATTCTATGTGGCGTTTGGATATCGAGCATCTTAGCCGCAAGCCTTAAATATTATGAGGGTGTTGTATGGGCTTATTTTCTCTCTTATGCTCTTATTGTTATAGGTTCATACTTCTTTGGCAATACTATAGAACTTCTTATCTTTATCTTTTTCTTTGGGAATGCTCTTTTATTTGTTATCCTTTTAACCTTAATAGTAAAAACTTACAACTCTACAATCTTTATGAAAATAGATTTCTTTTTAGCACCAAATTTTTATTGGACTTTAGGCATTGCAGGACTTACTTATAATCTTGGTGCATGGGTGGATAAGTTTATCTTTTGGTATAATCCTGCAACTGGGCATGCTGTTATCGGAAAACTTAATGCTTCCATCGTATATGATATGCCGATATTTTTAGCCTATCTTTCTATCTTACCTGGAATGGCTATTTTCTTTTTTCGGCTAGAGTCTGATTTTGCAGAGAAGTATGATCTTTTTTATGATGCAGTAAGAAATGGCGGTACACTTGGAAGAATAAAGAGATATAAAAATGATATGATAGCAGTTGTGCGTCATGCTATTCATGAGATACTGATGATGCAAGGGATTGTAGATATTATTCTCTTTTTAACAGCTCCTAAAGTCTTTTATCTTTTACATATTCCACAACTTTACCTTGGACTACTTTATATATTAACCATTGGGGCGATGTTACAGATAGCCTTTATGTCAGTTTTAGCTATACTCTATTATCTCGATAGAAAAAAAGTAGCTATGTGGCTCTGTATACTCTTTTTTGTAGGTAATACCGTACTTACACTTATATCTATAGATTTAGGACCCGCATTTTTTGGTTATGGCTATACAGTCTCACTTCTTATCGCGTTTATTGCGAGTCTTTTAGTGATTAGAAATGAAATGGATAGGTTGGATTATGAAACATTTATGTTACAGTAAACATTTGCTCTTAGTGCTCTTTTTGACACTAAATCTTTGGGGTTCTTTAAGTTCTAAGAGTGCTATGTTTTACTATGGAGAAAAAATTTCTTATAGTATGGTTGGAATTCATGATTATATAGTGGTAGAACCTAAGAATACAAATATTTATACTCATGGTTTTGAAGTTTATAATAAAAAAATTTATGCAAGAGTTCTACTGAATGACTCAGTAGAAGAGAATAAAAAGAAGATTATTTCTCTTATCAAAGAGGGCTATCATGGAATCTATTTAGATCAAGATGGACAGGGTGTTAAGATACAAAAATTACTTGAGTATTTTGCTGCACTTAACCCTGAAGTACTATTTATAGCAAAGTATACACCTAAAATAAATGAAAACAGTTATGAGCAACTCACTGCTGTAGTTGTAAATGAAAAAAGCAATCTAAAACACAAATCTTTACAAAAAATAGAACAGAGTGGTATTGACATTATAAAGATACTCTTTGTCTCCTCGTCTAGACTACAGAGTGCACAAAAAGAGCTACAAAAAATAGAAAAAGAGGGAATGATTCCCTATATCACAACAAGAACCTTTCAGCGTTATGGCCTCTCTTCTAAGAGAGCTATAAAAAGAGAGATACTAACACTTATAGATGAGAGTAAAGAGGATAGAACGCTTCTCTCCGCACATCAAATAGGTGCTATGCCTATGGAGTATCTTGGCTACATTCAAAAACTGTATGATGTTTCTCAAGGACTTCCAGAGTTAGAAAAAATGCACCACTATGCTGGTGTCGTTGTATGGTTGAGTAGAAACTATAAAGAACCGCATAAGCTTATTGAATGGGTACTTGCTCTGAAAAAAATGGGAATAAAAGTGGCATTTATGGGTAGTTTTGGATTTAGTGCTGACTCGATGTTATTGCAACCGCTAGATATTGAGATGTACGATGGACAGAGCAGTTTTAAGAACAAAAAGAAAATAGTATATAAAGACAAAATGATAGGTTTTGAGATTGAACCTTCTTTGGGTGAAGAGAGTATTTATATTCATCCTAAAAATGCAAAAGAGTTACTTGTCTTAGAAAATGCTCACCATAAAAAAACAACTCCAGCTGCTATAACTGCATGGGGTGGATATGCTGTTGCTGAAGCTTATTTAGTTGAAATGGGTGAAGAGAATGCTTGGGTTATAAACCCATTCACTTTTCTCCAAGAAGCACTACGATTACCAAAGATAGCCGTGCCTGATACTACGACTCAAAATGGAAATCGTATTTTTTTCACACATATAGATGGAGATGGCATGGTAAGTCGTGTAGAGTCAAATCCTGAACTATTTTCAGGAGATATGATTTTGAATAAAATCTTAAAAGTCTATAAAGTACCTCACTCTGTCTCTCTTATTGGTGCAGAGGTAGAGCCTACTGGACTCTATCCTAAGCTCTCACCAAGAGTATTGGAAATTGCAAAAGAGATGTATGCTCTTGATAATG
The DNA here is from genome assembly GCA_027056465.1 of Sulfurimonas sp. GTDB lineage: Bacteria > Campylobacterota > Campylobacteria > Campylobacterales > Sulfurimonadaceae > Sulfurimonas. Next base: position 7,961 of record JALUKS010000030.1, on the reverse strand, counting down.
TTGAACCCGCAACACATACTTTTACACATACATTCTTTTGGGGAAAAATTAAAAATGGTACTCTTGCACCAGAATACCGACTTAAGCCAAAGAATTACCATTATTCTTTAAGAAATGAGCTTTCCAAACCTTTGGCATTTATAAATACTAAACTTTTGTCAAAAGAGAAAGAAAAACGAGCTAAAACAGTCTTTTGGAGTGGGGATTGTGCTCCGAGAGTGAATGCATTAGGCTATGTGTATAAGCATAAAATTTTAAATATTAATGGTGGCGATACAACAATAAATAATGTAACACCTTGGCTTACACTTGTAGCCCCTATGGGACTAGAGAGAGGGGAGTATTATCAAGTCTATACAGGGGCACAAAATGAGAATGTCTTTACGAATGATTGGCTTGGACCATTTTGGGGATTTAAGCGGGTAGTGCAGACTTTTAAACTTACAAACTCTCCTCGTAGACTCAAACCAATAGATATTTACTATCATCTCTATTCAGGTACTAAAACAGCTTCACTCAATGCTTTAAAGTATGTCTTTAACTGGAGTTTGAAACAGGAAATATTGCCTATGTTTACTTCGGAGTACATTCCAAAAGTGATGGACTATTACACTGTCTCTATGGCTAATAGTGGAAATAAATGGCTCTTTGATGGAATGCAAAATCTAAAAACAATTCGCTTTGAAAACCTTACAAAAGAGGTACAGACAAAAGGGAGTAAAAGTTTTTATGGGTATAGAAAATTTGAAAAGCATACTTATTTAAGTTTTGGCATGGGGAGTAAACATATCATCTCTTTAGGCAAGAAAAAAACAGGAGAACCTTACCTAATCTCTGCAAATGCAGAAGTAAAAACATACCATAAAGGAAAAACAAATACTCAGTACACATTTGGTGGATATATCCCCTTACAGCTCTCTTTTCATATTCCAAAGGGGTGTACTCTTACGAGCTCTCCACTAGCAGACAAAAGAGTACAAAAAAGTGAAGAAATAGAACTCCTCTTTAGAGATATATATAAGGCAGAAATTCATGTCACATGCCGATAAGAAGATAAAAAAAAACTATGTTTTTACTTATAAAGAGCTACTTTTTACTTTTGTGGTTTTTAGTGTAATCCTTATTGTACTTTTTCCTAAGGGTGTAATTAAAGAGCAAATTTTGGCTGAGAACTCAAACTATGATCTCTCCATGCTCTATTTAAAAAATTTACTCAAACACTCTCCAAAAGATGAATCGCTTATGCTCATTTTAGCTGAGCAGAGTCTGCGTTCAGGAAAGAGAGACCTCTCTCTTAGACTCTTAGAACTGCTTTTACAAAGTAAAAACAAAGAGTACCGTTTTCGTGCAAATACTCTTAGTTATGAGCTTCAAAAAGAGAACTACTTTTATCTCAAAACAGATAAGGCTAGAGCAGCTCAAAAAAAGAAATTAGTGAGACTTTTTGATAATATATACAGAGATAAAATGTATAGAATGAGCGAAATAGATAAATGGTACAAAGAGGCCAGTTTTGTAAACAGACCAAGGGCTCGTTACTTCTTTTTACAAAAAAAGCTTCAAAAAGAACCGAAAAATATAGCCTTGATAGAAGAGGGCTACTATCTTGCACAGAGACTAAATAGAAAAAAAGATGCAGTTTACTATTTAGCACAACTGCAGAAGTACGATCCCTCAGGAGTTGAAAAGTGGACACTTGATGATTACAATATAAAACTTAAGTATGGGGAGTATAAAAAAGCAGAGGCTATTTTACTAAAGAAGGCAAAAAAATCTCAAGTCTGGACAGAGAGACTTGCTAATTTTTATTTGATGCGAGGTTCGTATCAGTCTGCTTCTAATGAGTACCTCTCTTTATATGAAAAGGAGAAGCACTATAAGGCAAAACGCCGTTATTTTTATAAGGCTGTGAAAAGTTTACAAGCGGGTAACTACCTAAAAGGTGCTGCAAACTTAGTGCATAAATATGAGAAAAACTATATGAAAGATAGAAGTGCAAGAGACTTTATGCTCAAAATTTATCTTGCAACAGGTAATTTAGAGTATGCTTCGAATTTATCTAAAAAAATACTTAATAGAGAGTACAAATAATGAAAAAAATTATATTGATTCTACTTTTTAGTGCTTTTGCCTTTGCAAAATCTAGCCAGAGCTGTTATACCGTTCAGCTTTTTAGTCAGCATAAAAGTGAAAAAAATAGTGAGTTACTCCAAAAAAAGAGCTATCCAGTAAGCTGTAAAGTGATGGAAATAGGGAAAAGTCTAACTGTACGTTGTGGTTGCTATGAAAGATTTGCGGAGGCAAAGAGTGCTAAGGTAAATCTTTCTAGTTATAGAGATGCAAAAGTTGTCACAACATATAAGTACCGTTTTGACAATCAAATGACAACCGCACCAGCAGAGGATAAAATACTTCATCTCGCAAAACTAACACATGTAGAGAAAAAAAGAAGAGGAAATATAGATACTAAACCAGTGAGCCAGAAAGATCAAGAGCTACGTCTAATGTTACAGGTTTTTCTCTATAAAGGTGATTTAAAAAATGGCTACAAGGTGGCTTCCTTAGGTTATAAGGAGTATCCAAACTCCTACTATTGGAATCAAAAAATGGCTGAAGTGTGTAAATGGACAAATCGAAGTGCCCGTTCTATGAAGCATCTGCGTTTTGTCTACGATATGAAACGCGACCCTAAAATAGAAAAAGAGCTCATTGATTACGGTGCAAGTGCTTACCAGTACGAGGAGATAGAGCCTCTAGTCGTGAACCGAGCTATTGCTGAACCTACAGAAAAGAACATAGACCTTATGATACTTGTCTATAAAAGAGTAGGAGAGCCCGAAGAAGTTGTAAAGGTTTTACAAGCACAGTATGAAAAAAATCCTTCGAATGTTTTTTTGCTTACAAAGGCTTTGGAGTTAAGCCTAGAGATGGGAGATATGGAACTTGCAAAAAAATATGTTGATCTTATAGAGAAACATAAACCATATAGTAAGGTAGATGCTTTACTTATCGCAAGATATTATTATGTTACTCATGATGTACCAAAATCTTATGCAAGTCTTCTTAGTGTCAAAAAAGAAGAGAAAATTTCTAAGAAAAATTTAGAAAAATACTACCAACTCAAAAGTGATCTTGGTTGGTACTTACAAAAAAATCTAGAAGCAGCAGAGGCATCCCGTGAGCTTCTTGATATTAATGCTTCGCGTTTGAATGATTATGAGAGAATAAATTATGTCTATCAAAAAAAGCAACCTAAACTTGCTCTTGAAGCTTCAAGAAGAGCTTTTAAAGAGTATGGACTCTCTTATCTTTTTTATACTTATGCTAATGGTGCCATCACAAATAATCAGTATGATAATCTCAATATTTTTGTGCAAGATATAGATGCAAGTAGTAACAAAATAAAAGGAGAATCTCTCTTCTGGTTACTTAAGGCAAAATTGTATCACCATTATCATAAAAATGATTTAGAGAAGAGTGCTCTAATAAAAGCTTACGAACTAGACTCAGGTAACTTTCAGATTAAGCAAGAACTACTTTGGTCTTATATGGAAGCAAAAGATTATCAAAGTATTCGTACTATTTTAAGTGATATGTCAGAGAGTGATAGGCTTAGTCTAAGTGACTATTTTACTTTAGCAAATGCTTACTTTTTTATACATGATGTCAATCATGCCTCTTACTATACACAAGAGCTACTTGCACATAATTACCCCTCTACAAAATCTTTAGAGTTTAAGTTTTTACAAGCATATATTTATCAAGTGCAAGGAAAGGAGAGTTCTTTTAAAAAGTCTATGAAAGATATAGTTTCTTTCTTGTCCATTAAAGCTCTAGAAAATCCTTCTCTCAAACACCAAAATAGGTTTCTTTCGAATTATCTCCGTGCAGCTATGTATACGCTTAATTCTGATAAGTTTGAGAAGAAGCTTAAAAAGGCACAACCATTTTTAAGTTTAGAAAACTATGAGGATATAGCCTATTCGTGGGCAATACAAAATAAAGCTTATGATAAAAGTTTTAAAATATACTATAAAATGAAAAAACGTGAGTTATGGACTGACTTTAGTAATGCTTTGGTTTCCCAAGATACAACAGAGACAAGTAATATGCTTGCTCTATATCTCCAGAGTATTTCAAGTGGTGATGCAGCACAGGCAGCACAGAGTGATGGACAAATCTCTTTAGCACAAAGTATTACATTTGAAGAGCTATATCATAACAGTGAGAGTGGAGTTGCTTACATCCAGCATCTTGACCTTAGTAAGAAACGCTCAGATAAGCTAGATATAACAACATCCTACTATAATCGTAATCCATTACTTCAAGAATATACAACACTAAGCAATAGTACTTACCTTAGAGATGGATATTATCTTAATATAGGAGTTGATTATTATCTGAATAAATCACTTAATAAAACTCTCCTTATCGGTGTACCGGATAAGAAAGTTATGGCAAAAGTTGGTCTGAAAAAGCTCTATGATAGAGGAGAAATTTCTCTTTATACTTCTTACCATAAATCTATGCTTTCTTATATGGAATATAGTGTAAGTGCAGAGTATAGACTTCTCTCTTCGCTAAGAGCAGGTACAACAATAGGTAAAAATATGGATGCCATAGAGAGTACTCAACTCTTACTTGGTGCCAAAAAAGATATGCTAAATCTTCATCTTTCTTGGAATATATTAAATAGCACAACTATAGACTTATTACATGAGTTTAATAGTTACATTTCTCAAGATGAAGTCAATTTAGGTGAGGGTGTCTACGATAGAATTTCTGTTACAAAGCAGATACGTAATGGCTATCCAGATATGAGTATAGGGACATTTTATGATAGAGGACAGTATAATGAAACGACTGGTTCTCGTGGTGTGATAGACAATTTGCAAAATACCATTAATAAAGTCCTTCCACAAGACTTTTACAATGTCGGTCTAAATTTTTCTTATGGTATGGCTAACAGAAATGCCTATACAAGAGTATGGAGACCCTATTTTGAATTTTCCCCATACTATAACAGTGAAACAGATAACTATACCTATGGTCTAAATGTGGGCTATGGTGGAAAAATTTGGCATCAAGATCACTTAGTTCTTGGAGGCTCTTATACTGACTCTGTTAATGGTGTTGGTGGAAGTATTTTCGAGTTATTTCTGAACTATCAGTTTTTATATTATCATCCATAAGAGGTACTTATTTATGCGTTTACTACTTTTTCTTTTACTCCTGATAGCACCACTTTTCGCTTCTCTTACAAGTAAAAGTGCTATAGTCTATTATGGAGAAAATATATCCTACTCTATGGTAGGTATCCATAATTACATCATTGTTCAGCCTAATCTTACAAACACAACTACTCATGGGTTTTCACTCTATAAAAAACGGATGTATGCTTACATAAGTATTGGGGAAATAGACAAAAATGTTCCTGCTTATAAAGAGGTAAAAAAAGAGTGGATAGTAGCACAAAACAGAGCATGGAAGAGTGCTGTTCTTGATATTAAAAATGTAAAGTATAGAGAGTTTTTATTTAAGAAAATGATAGAACCTGTGATGCAAAGAGGCTTTAAAAACTTCTTTTTTGATACCTTGGACTCTTATGAATTATACTCAAAAACAGTAAAACAAAGAACAGATAACAGGGCAGCTCTTGTCGCATTTATAAAGGAGTTTCATAAACGCTATCCAGATGCAAAACTTATACTAAACCGTGGATTTAATATTATAGATAAGGTGCATGAGGATATTCAAGCAGTCCTCTTTGAATCTTATTACCATGGTGTGGGAGGAGAAAAACTTGCCTATAGAGAGGTAAGTAAAAAAGATAGAGAGTGGCTGGATATCTATATAAAGAAGATTAAAAGTTATGGTTTAGATGTAATATGTCTGGACTATCTTAATATGAAGAGTATAAAAAAAGCAGAAAAACTTGAGAAAAAGATTGAGAAAAAAGGGATGATTCCCTATATCTCTACCCGAGATCTTACAGGTTATGGAGTGAGTTCAAAAAATGCGATAAAACGCGAGATATTCACACTTGTTGATGAGTCAGTTTCTGATGTTATGGAACAACAATCGCTAATAAATATGAGTGCAGTGTTTGAGTATATGGGATTTATGTTGCATTACCATGATATTAACAAAGGGCTTCCAAAAATGAGTGAGATGCGACACTACAAGGGTGTTGTAATTTGGTTACAGAACTACTATAAAAAACCTGAACTGCTTATGAAGTGGATATTGAAACTTAAAAAGTTAAAGATAAAGATAGTTTTAGCAAATAGTTTTGGTTTTGTTCCGACAAACAAACTTCTCAAACCCTTAGACATACAAGTTGTCAAACAAATGAAGAAGAAAGTAGGTATTGCTCTTAAAAATAAAATGGTGGGCTACGAGATAGAACCTCCGATGTCACTCTCAAGTGTATCAGTAAATGTAAAAAATGCACAGCCTCTTTTAGAATTTACGATGTCAGATGGGACAAGCTCTACACCTGCTGCTATAACTTCATGGGGTGGATATGCTTTAACAGAAGCCTTTATGAGTAGTATAGGCGAGGATAATATTTGGGTCATTAATCCCTTTGCCTTTTTTAAAGAGGCTCTCGAGTTGGAGGAGTTAGTGGTCCCTGATGTAACAACTGAAAATGGAAAAAGATTACTCTTTTCTCATATTGATGGGGATGGGATGATGAATAGAGTTGAAGGGGATTTTGGGTATTACTCTGGAGATGTAATCCTTAACAAGATACTAAAAGTCTATAAGATACCACATTCTGTTTCTATCATAGGTGCAGAAGTTGAACCAAATGGTCTCTATCCTAAAGAGTCAGCTGCACTTATGAAGATAGCATCACAGATGTATGCTCTTGATAATGTTGAACCAGCGACACACACTTTTACACATCCATTTTTCTGGGGAAAAATAAAAAATGACAACTTAGACGAAAAGTATAGACTTAAACCTAAGGGGTATCACTTCTCTATAGAAAATGAGATAGAGGGGAGTTTGGCTTTTATAAACAAAGATCTCCATCCAAAGAGAGAGGCTAATATTGTTTTTTGGTCTGGGTATTGTATGCCTAGAAATAATGCACTCTCAAATGTCTATAAAAATGGAGTACTCAACATTAATGGGGGTGAGACAACTATCACCGATCTCACCCCTTGGCTCTCTACTATTTCACCTATGGGAATACAAAGAGGAGAGTATGTACAGGTATTTACAGGTGCCCAAAATGAAAATGTTTTTACAAATGACTGGCTTGGTCCTTTTTGGGGTTTTAAGAGAGTAGTACAGACTTTTGAGTTGACAAATGAGCCGAGGAGGTTTAAGCCTATAGATATTTACTATCATCTCTATTCAGGCTCAAAGCAGGCTTCTTTAGAAGCACTCAAGTATGTTTTTAATTGGGCAATTAAACAAGACACTATGCCTATTTATACTTCAGAGTATATACCTAAGGTGATGGATTATTATGCTATCTCTATAGCACATGAGGGAAATCAGTGGCTCTTTAGTGGTATGAAAGATGATAAGACACTTCGTATAGAGAGAAAAGATGCTGCTTATAATGCACACAAGTCGCAAAATATAGTAGGGATGAAGCAGGAGAAAAATCGTACATATATCACTCTTGGACGAGAGGAGAGAACACTTCTTACTCTCTCTAAAAGTACGGAGGGTTCTTATCTCATCAGTGCTAATGCTAAGTTAGTAGATAACAAAGAGAAAGATAAGGATAAATATTTTTCTTTTAAGGGACATGTAGCACTTAAGTTAGAGTTTCATCTTGCCCAAGGATGTGAGATAAAGTCTCTTCCTAAAGCACAAAAAACTATGATAGAAGGGAATAGTTTGCACCTAGAGTATAAAGAAAAATCTGCCGATGTGCAGATTAGCTGTAGCCATTAGCCAAAATTAAAACCTGAAGTGCAATTTTTGAGTTGAAAAAT
>JALUKS010000029.1 GCA_027056465.1 Sulfurimonas sp. | reverse complement strand
GCGAGCATAGTCGGGCGAATAGCCTCGTGCGCCTCTTGCGCTCCCTTTGACTTTTTCGTATAGACCTTTGGCTCTTTTGGAAGGTATTTTTTGCCGAAACGATTCTCTATGACATCACGAACAGCACCGATAGCTTCTCCTGCAAGGTTGAGTGAATCTGTTCTCATATAAGTGATAACACCCGAAGTGCCATCTGGCGTTTTGACACCCTCATAGAGTGACTGTGCTACCATCATAGTCTTTTTCGGAGTAAATCCTAGCTTAGAAGAAGCAGTCTGCTGGAGTGTTGAAGTCATAAATGGTGGTGGTGTTGCAGACTTTCGCTCTTTTGTCTCTATCTTGGAGATGAGAAAGTTATCTGCATTGACACTCTTCTCGATAGCCTCTGCTTGGGCTTTGTTCTCGATACTCATCTTTGTTATCTTCATACCCTTGTGAGCGATAAGATTTGCATCTATGTTTGTTTTAAAAACAGTATCTATGCTCCAGTACTCAACAGGCACAAACGCTTGAATCTCGCGTTCACGATCGACTACAAGTTTCAGCGTCGAGGACTGAACGCGACCGCCTGAAAGACCTTTTTGGATTTTGGATGCAAGGAGGGGAGAGAGTTTATACCCCACAACGCGGTCAAGCATACGGCGAGCTTGTTGTGCGTTTACCATATCCATATCTATCTTACGAGCAGACTCGAGTGCATGCTTGATAGCAGTTTTTGTAATCTCGTGAAAAACGATACGAGGGAGTTCTTCAGGATCTTTTTTCATAGCATGTGCGATGTGCCACCCAATAGCTTCACCCTCTCGGTCCTCATCGGTCGCGATATAGATAGTATCTGCTTTTTTGGCAAGAGCTTTTATCTCTTTAACGGTTGCCGCATTTTCTTTAGCGACTGAGTAAGTAGGTACAAGGTGTCCACTCTCTTCATCGAGCTTAATTCCAAAACGAGATTTAGGTAAGTCACGGATGTGACCTTTAGAAGCGATAACCTCATAACCCTTGCCTAAAAAGTTCTTTATAGTCTTAGCCTTAGCCGGTGACTCCACAATAATTAAATTCAAATGGTAATCCTATATATATAGTATAGTTGTTTTCAATGGCGGAAGTGTAGCGAAAAAAGATTAAATGTGTAAATGTAAAAGAATTTACAAATTTACTAAAGTTATTTTCCCCACTACCGATATTATAATTATCAAGGCATGGAAGCTAAGATACAAAACAAAATACAAAGAGCGAAAGGCTCTTACCCAAAAAGGATTTATTATGGGCTTTAGAATTAACACAAACATCGGTGCTATGAATGCACACAGAAATTCCGAACAAAATAATGTTGAACTTGATAAAAGTTTGAACTCTTTATCTTCTGGATTAAGAATTAACAAATCTGCTGATGATGCAGCTGGTCTTGCTATTGCAAATAAACTTTCATCTCAGTCTCAAGGTCTTGGTCAGGCTATGAAAAATAGTAATGATGGTATTGGTGCACTTCAAACTGCTGATGGTGCTCTTGAAGAGTATGGTAATATCGTACAACGTGTAAAAGTACTTGCAACTCAAGCAGCCAATGATACTCAAGATACTACGTCTCGTGCAGCTATCTCAACAGAGATTACAGCATTAATAGGTGAAGCAAATCAAATTGTTACTTCAACTACATTTAATGGTAAAGGTCTTCTTAATGGTGATGTAAGTACATTAAATGTTCAAGTTGGTGATAGAGCTTCTGATGGTTTAGATGTTGGAATTGCAGCGGTTAGTGCTCTAGATGCAACTTCTTATAAAGTTGATACAGTTACAAATGCACAAGCAACTATCTCTGCAATGGATGCAAAAATTACAGCTAATGATACGAAACGTGCTGGAATAGGTGCGAATCAAAATAGACTTGAGTCTGTAATTCGTAATATATCTGTAACACAGGTAAATGTTTCTGCTGCTGAGTCACAAATTCGTGATGTTGATTTTGCTGCTGAGTCTGCAAACTTCAACAAAAGAAATCTACTTGCACAGTCTGGTTCATATGCTATGAGTCAAGCTAATGCAGTACAACAAAATGTTATGAGACTATTACAATAATCTCAACATTGACTGTTTTGCAGTAGATAATATCTTAAGATTTTATAATCTTAGGATATTTTTATCTTTTCTTCTATAAACTCTTCCATCTTTCTTATATATGTGTCTAAAATATTATGTAACTCTTTTTGCATAAGCTTATCAAATTTTTTCATATGTCGTTTACTATTTGATATATTTTTTGTATTGAAAAAATCAATAATCAATGTATATGAGTAGGAGAAATACATATCTATAATCTGTACAAGTTTATAAATAGCTCTTGGATAGTATGCAGTGATACCCTCATAAAGAGCACCTAGACTATCAACATATTTGTTTGCATTTGCATAAGTAATAGTTTTTTTATAGTTCTCTAAGAGTCTTTTGAGCTCTTTTGCTTGGGTAAGTTTCTGATGAAGTAGCTCTATTTCTTGTAAGTTGAGCTCTACTCTTGAGTGTGTTAGAAGTGTCTTTGCTATCTCTACTGAGAGCTCTTCTTTGTTAATTTGAGGATAATCCTCAAGAGCTAACTTCTCTGGGTGTAGAGGATGTGCCCCTTTAAGTTTAGCACCATCATTAAGATTATACACCTTTTGATCATCCCCTTTTAAGTCATCCACCTGTACAAAAAGAGAGTGAATAGAGTTATCATAGATAGGAGTCGTTATAACTTCTTCTCTAAAATTTCCTTCTATTTTCATTGTTGTCTCTCGAAGAGACACTGTTGATTCAAACTGATTACTAGCAGAGGTATCTACCTTCTCTGTATATTTGTGAAAGGAGGAGTGTGTAAATCCTGTTTCAGGGTCAAGTGCAAGGTCTAAGCCTAAAAGATAAATCTCTTTTGCATGCAACTGTAGAGCAGCTAAATAGGAGAAACTTCCAACACATGGAGTCATTGGGTGTGAAAACCCTTGTAAGTACTCCTCTCTATCTGAGAGTCTATATATCTGTTCTTTAGAAAAAATATCATGAAGTTCTATAGAGGCAAAGTCGCCAAGAATAATGCTACTATTTTTTAAGAACTTTTGAACTGGAAATCCCTCTAGGTGTGGAAGAGATGTTTTAAAACCATCTAAGTGTGTAACAATATCAGGAACAATATTGTGCTTATAAAGTGTTTTTAGTGTAGCAGAGACTGCAACTATAAGAAATTTTTGGTGATTCTCTTGTAACCACTCTATATTTTTACTCAAAGATGGTCCAGCACCAATTACTAAAAGAGGTCTCTCTTGAAAACTTCTCTCTTCAAACTTCTCTTTGAGATTAAGAATTTTATATTCATTAAGATATTTTAGTGTAAATAGAAGCTCTCTAAGTTGGATTCCATAAGGGAACACAATGAAATTTTGTGTCAAGATACTACTTTGAATTTTCTTTAATTTGCGTGTATTGTGTGTTGGAAAGTGCATAAACTTTATATGACGATTATAAAAAGGGTTTGTTGCTAAAAAACTGTTCATCGTTGTTGTGAAGTCATTCTCATATTCGGCAACACTGAAGTGGAACTTGGCATACTTAGAAATATCGCAATAGGGTGTGATAAAAAGAGAGAGACGAAAAAGTTCAAAATTATCTTCTATTACAAGGTAGTTTTCTGCCTGAATCTTTGCATCTATAAGAGTAATATGTAAGCCCAGTCCCACACCCAAGAATATAAACTTACGGATACTAAGCACCTCTTCATCCTTTCTTGAGTTTTCAAGGTAGTAAGAGAACATAGGGTAGATTCCAGAGGTTCCATCTTTATCATTTTTTTTTGCTGCTTCGATATCTTGAATATTAACAATTTTAAAGCCCTCAAAGGATGAAACTGCTTTTTTAAAAGAGACTTGATCGCATAGATATTGGGAGTAGGCATTACTATCTTCTCCATAGAGCCACTTATCTTGTTTGAGGTCTTTAATGTCGAAATAGCCTTCATCCTTTAGTTCTAAGGCATAATTTTCTTCTATCTCATTTTGCTCTAAAGCATACTCAAAAACCTGTAAAGTTCTGAATAGTTCAGGGTGATTTGATTGTATATAGCTGAGATTATCTTGATATAACTGCATAACTTGATTTTCTACTGATTCCATTTTTTAGCCTTTGTTGAGTTTAGTGTTTAATTTTTGCATATAAAATTCTATAATTTGAAGAAGATGCATAGTGAGAGAAGTGTTGAGTGCCGCAATAGCTATCTTATCCTCTACTTTATTTTCATGGTTAAAAAAGTCAAATATATAGGAGATAATATACCTTAAATAGCTATCAATTACTCTGCTGATTTCATGCTCTTGTAAGAGTTGAGGATTTGAGAGCCCTTTCATAAGTTCAAGAAGAGACTCAAGGTACTCTTTTGCATCAAGAAAATCTCTTTTTTGATAAGAGAGAAGAAAGCATTGGAGTTCTTGAGCTTTGTAATGTTTGTTCTGCAGTGCTTGATACTCTTCTTGTGTAAATTCTTGTAGAGGAGACTCTTGAAGGAGACTTTTAATATGCTCAAGAGTCTCTTGTTTATAGCACTTCTTCATTGTAATATTGTGAATATTTTTTGGGAGTGTCCCTAAGAACTGAGCTCCTTCCCCTAAATTATAAATAGACTGAAACTCCTGTTTTAAGAGCTTTGAACTTAAGTTTATGGTATCTATAGATGATTTGAAGTGTGCAGTTGTTAATACTTTTGTTTGCATATTTCCTGCTACTTCAAAAAGAGTCTCTTTGTATGTTATGGTGTTCTCTTTTTCTAATCTTTTTTCTATATTAAGTCTATTGTTATAAGAGTGCTCACTAGAGTGTGTTGCACCTGTTTGAGCATCAATAGCTAAGTCAAGACCTAAAAGATACAATGTTTTTACTTTCAGTCTAAGGAGTAACTGAAAAGAGAGAGAACCCACATCTGGGGCTGAGGGCTTGAGTGAGTTTTGTTTATAAGTGGTGCCATTTTCAAAAAGATATATCTGCTCTTTATCAAAGAGTGATAGAACTTCTCGAGATGTTCTATCTGAAAAAAAGCAGAGAGAGTTTTTGAAGTTTTGTAGAGTTTTTAGTTTACTAAAGTGAATAGATGCCGCTTCAAAACCATCTAAATGTGTAATAATATCGGGAATAATATTATGTTTTTCAAGCAAAGAGAGAGTAGCTGAAAGTGCTACAATGATGAACTTCTCTTGATTTTCTTTTACCCACCCAATATTTTTTTGTAAAGAGGGTCCAGCTGCTAGAAGTAAAAAAGGATTTTCTTCTGAGGAAAGTGCTGAAAAATTGAGTGAGGCATTTAAAAATTTGTATTCTTCAAACATATACTCTAAAGGTTGCAGATACTGGATGAGAAGATGATGGTAGAAAAAGAGTTGATGACTTTGCGATCCAACAGCTACATGAAATTCTTCTCTTTTTTCATTGCTATGACTGAGCATCTGAAAAAATTTTATATAGTGGTTGTAGTGGTATTGCTCTTGTAAAAATTTCTGTGCAGTTGTAACAAACTCATTTTGATTCTCAAAAACAGAAAAAATAAGCTTGGCATTTTTAGCAAGCTTGGCATAGTTTGTAGTAAAGAGAGAGAGACGAAATAGTTCTAAGTCATCTTCAATGATAAGATAAACTTTTGCAGCTATTTTTTTTGCTATAGTAGTGAAGTGTAGACCTAAGCCTGTTCCAAAAAAGATATATTTATAGAGATTTTTTAGTTTTATATTTTGAGGGCTATTTTTTTGTGTGAAGTTTATGATTTGAGAAAAGCCACTCATGTGGTGTGCAAAAGGCTTATTTGATAGCTGTGTTTGTACATCTTCATCTGAAATATGTATAGAAGCAAAACCTTCAAAGGTACTCTCTTGCACACCATACTCAATACTTTGTGCAGCTAATGTAGCATATTTGCTAGATTGTTTTTGGTAAAGATATTTACCAGTTGTTTTTTCTAAAACATCAAAGTTATCATTTTCATAGACAAGTTCATATTTTTCTTTATAATGTCCATTTGTTACAGCAGTGTCATAGCTAGATAATTTAGAGAAAAGAGTAGGGTTATGGCTTTCTATATAGTTGATATTTTGGTGGAAATTATTTGTAATGATTTCATTTATATTTTGCATGGATATCCTACTGTAATTAGCCTATATTATAGCAATTATTATTCCAAATTAATAACTGAAAATTTCTACCGTATCACCCACTTTTATTTCACCTTTGCTCTCTATAACTTTTGTGAATATTCCTCTGTCATTTTTTAAGAGTTTAGGAAGCTTACTATCAACACTCGAAAGACCTTTACAAAGTGTACAGTTTTGAGTTATCTCTAAGAGTGTTTCACCTATCTTTACTCTATCTCCTGATTGGAGATGATAAGGATTGATATCTATTAAAATATTTTCTCCTAGGGAACCAGTAGCAAGAGTTATGTCATTGGCTTGTGTAAGTTTATAGCTCTCTAATGAAGTTAATAAAATGGAACGCATAATATCTTTATTGTAAAATTTGTCATCACATATGCCAAATTTGTCAAGAAAAATCTTATCTACCTTGAGTCTTGTTTTTTCTACATTATCTTTTGTAATAAAAAGTTCTAGTACTTTTCCTGTCATATTTTGCTCTTATTGTTGAAGTTTTTTTAAGTGTAAGGAGATCTAATAAAAGGGTTTAGAGAAGACGATTTGTAAAAAATCGGCTTCATCTTTGTAAAATCACTATTTGATTTTAGCTTTACCTTTGTAAGCTTTACCATGATTATTCATCGCAACAAGCTCTAACTTGTCTTTCTTTGCTCCAATGCCTTTAAATTCAAATTTAAAGATAGGGTTTTTAGATAAAAATTGAGAAGTTGAAAAATCAGCTACTGTTTCACCGTTGAGTGTTGCAGTGAAGTGAGTGATAAAGTCTGCATTATCTCTGTTTCCTGTTTTTTTCTTCGCTTGATCGTATGTCATTGATGGATTTTTAATCATCGCTTTTACTTTCACAACACCGTTTTTTAATTTTGCTTTTGCTTTAATTCCAGCCATTTTATTTCCTTAATAAGTAATTTTTTTATTATCTTGTTTCTGTGAAAGGGTTACCCCTCACATCCACCAAGAGCAACATCTAAAGTTTTTTGTGCAGCATAGAGTTTCCCATCATTGCCTTGTGCAACAACAGTAATAGTTCCATTGCCAGCCATTTTAATCTTGATAGAGTATTTATTTACACTGTATTTATTTACATCTACAACCATTACAGCAGATTCAGGGTTAGCATTTTGAAAAAGTGCAATACTTTTCACATCTTTATCTGTTGAGAAGTCAACAGGAATAGCACCACCATTAGATGCAACTTTAGGAGCGTTTAATGTTACACCCTCCATAGTTAAAGAGTCTGAACCATAAAGTGCTTTAATAGCACTCATCACACCCTCTTGAGTCGCTTTATCGCCATTCATTACATTTTTTGTAGTCCATACAGCTGGCTTACTCTTTCTAAAGTCTTCTGCTTGTACACTAGCTGGAACAGCAGCTAAAGCTAATGCACCTAGAGTTAAGTTTAAAAAATTTCTTCTTTCCATAATTATTCCTTTTGTTAAGTTTACTTGCCGTTGATTAAGTAATCAACAACTGTTTTAAAATCTGCATCAGAGAGACTAGCTCCACCCTTTGCAGGCATACCAGCATCCGTACCGTGAATACCTTTTTTATAGAGTGTATCCATTCCTTCAGCGACATAAGGTGCCCAGTCAGATTTAGATCCTAGTGCTGGACCTACACCATTGCCATGACACATTTTACAAGTATCAGCATAGATTGCAGCAGCATTAACTGCAACTTTTTTCTCTGCTGGGAGATCTCTTACATCACTCATTGGAGGTAAAAAGTCTTTAATACCACCATTTTTGATATAGATAGTTCTTGCGCTCTCTTTTTGACAATTTGTCATACAACGAACTGCACCTTTTTTGAGATTTTGCGCTCCAAAGTTTGTAGGATTTGCATAGAATGCACGAACATTATCTAATCCATGTGGACCATCAATCTTTGGTATAAATCCATCTCTATTTGGCATCTTGATTTTTAAGAATTTATCACGATTAAGTACATAATCATCATCAACTTCTACACCATCAATTTTCATCTCATTGATACTTAAAATATAGGCAACCAAAGAGTAAACTTCATCATCAGTTAATGACTTACTAAATGGGTGAGGCATACCATCTTTGATGTACCAGAAGAGTGTACTAGCTTGTGGCCAATATGAACCAAATACACGTACTGGACCATCAGCATCTGGGTCTTTCCATCTATTGTTTGTTAAAGTCTTTTGCAAGTCATAAGCATTTCCTTTGGAGAGTGCAGGGTATCCGCCACCACCAGAACCGAAGTCACCATGACAAGAGACACATTTCGCATCATAAATATCACTCCCCTCATCTGCAGTACCACTTCCTTCTGGAAGACCAGTACCATCAGGCATAATGTCTTTATCCCATGCTGCTAACTCATTTGCAGTTGGCACTCTACCGTTGTAAATCTTAGGTGCATCTTTTGCTACTTGTGGGTTTACATAGTAATCACTTGTTTTATTATTCACAACTGGATAAGTGCTTCCACCATCTATAGTCGCTTTGCCATTAACTTCTGTAGTTGTATCTGAGGTAGATGGACTACCTCCCATACAACCTGCTGTAAGTACAGCTAAAGCAGCTGCTGTAGATGCACTAAGCATGAGTTTTTTGTTGAACTTAAGCATCTTTCACCTCTTTCATTGTTCTAATTTCTACATGGTTGATTTTACCACTCTTTGTAACTTCCCATGTTTCTACTGCATTTCTATGGTAAACACATTCAACACCCACTAGACCAACTTCTTGATCAATTGTAGGCTGAATATAGCCAGCATCATCCATAGCACGTGAAGCAAGAATAAGTTTCTCACCTTTTTTATATGTATGCATATATGACCAACGAGTCCATGACTTAGGTAAAACAAGACCTTTGAGTTTTGCTTCTACATAGTTTCTTCCACCATCAAATGATATATCAACACCTGTAATAGTTCCCATACCAGACCATGCGAGACCTTGAATCTCTACGATGTCACCATCTTTGAGTGAAGTCCAATCGATTTCTGGAGACGGAGAAGTGACTGTTGAGTTTACCTCATTTGCATAGAAATGTTGGATAGCTTTTCCACTTGGTGTAAGAGCAGTATATTTAGAAGTCTCCTCTTTTGCATACCATGGTTCAGCAGAGAACTCTAAACGCTTTAACCATTTAACACATAAGTTTCCTTCCCAACCTGGAAGTAAAATACGTACTGGATAACCCTGCTCTGGGCGAAGTGCTTCACCATTTTGTCCCCAAACAATCATAGCATCATCAAGAACTTTATCTATAGGAATACTTCTTCCCATCTCTGAGTTATCAGAACCTTCAGCAAGCATCCATTGTGCTTTAGGATCGAGACCTAAATCAGCGAGAATAGTCTTAAGATAGACACCAGTCCACTCAGCACAAGACATAAAACCTTTTGCAAATTGAACAGAGTTAAACTGTGGCCCTCTCCACTCTTGTCCACCATTTGCTGGACACTCGATGAAGTGAGTACGAGTTACACTTGGGTAACGCTTGAGTTGCTCTAAAGTAAGAACAATAGGCTTCTCAACAAGACCATGTATCATAAGACGGTACATACTAGGGTCTACATGTGCAACACCACCGTGAGAACGTGAGAAGAAAAGACCATTTGGAGTGATAATCCCCATTGATTCTTGAATAGGCGTAACAGCAATAGATGCTCTGAAATTTCCAGAAGCAAGTAGTTTAGTGTTTCTTCTTAATACATTATGCTCATACTTTGATGGCATACCATATCTATTTTTAGTGACTGGATCACCCCATTTCTGTCCCCATGGAACATTATTCATGATAGCAGGATCATCAGCCCTAGCATTTGATGATATAAGAGATGTTCCAGCAATAGCAGTTACTGATGCAGCTGCTTTTTTGAAAAAATCTCTTCTATCAATCTCTTGATTAGATTTTTTATTATCCAAATTTTCTCCTTTAATGTTATTATTACTTCTATTTATATTTAATATATTATAAAATAATATTATAATTCTAAAGCTTTTTACCTCCAAATTATGCCATCTTATACTTAAACAGAGATTTATATTTTAGAGTGATTGATGATTTAAGGTATTATAGAAAAAAATATACTAAATAATGATTTTTTATGAGATGAGTGCTACGAAAAGTAGCGATAGGAGAGAGTTCTATTTTTCTATGATTCCCATGATTAGATAGTTGTTCTTATCTTTATCATCAAAAAATATTATATTGTAAGCTTCATGAGGAATTTCTTTTATATTTTCATCATTAAAGAGGGGTGACTGTTTGTATTTGTGTGCTTTAGTCGGTAGATTTACTAGTATGGTGTCAAGATAGAGTTTGAATTTTTTTGTTGCCTCTAAATCTTCTAAAAGAAATTTTTCTAGTATCGTTTTGAGTTGTGTTTCATATGTTTGTGTACATAAAATCTGCATCTTACTTCTCTTGTTTTTTGAGCCAGTCTGAAATTTCTTTCATGCTGGCAAAGAGCTGTTTGGCACTGCTACTATCTACTTTATAAGCATCTAAATCTTTTTGCATAGCTTTTATAAACTCTTTCTTACTCATCTTACTCTTCATCCTCTTTAGGTTTTGGATTACCAAGAATTACATCCACATCATCGCTAAGTGAACTAATGTCATCAATAGCATCTTGATAAATTTCTACCTGTGCATCTGCATCATCTTCATCATCTGCAGCTTTGTTTGCTTCATTGAGGGAGTCCATTGTCATGTAAGATTTAAATGGCATACCATAGTTATAAGCGATTTGACCACCCATCTTTCCTTGATAAAGTGTTGTTGCTGTAGCTCCAAGCAGTAAAAAGATTGATAGAGCTTGAAGTGCAAAGTTCTTCATTCTACAACCAATAACTTTGATAAGAGTTATAATTGCCATAGCGATTGCAAGATAGAGACCTAATTGCTTATGTTCAATAAGTGTTGCTTGTCCTGCCTTACTAAGGTATTTATAAACTTCAGGTCCAGCATGACTTCCTGTATACCATACTACTCCCATGGCAAGAGCTGCAAATATAAATGAAGCCGAAGAAATTTTCGCAAAAATCTCTGACTTAGTAAAAAGGTATATTAGCCCAAAAACTGAGGCAACAACGGGTAAAACCATAGCAAAGTGTACTGTAGCTGGGTGTATCATCATAATGTGATCCTTTGTATTTTAATTTATTTCTTATCCATAGCATCTTTTGCAGATTTTAGAGCAGTTCCGAGTGCTTCACGAGCAACACCAAAAGCTTGAATACCCATACGTTTGGCTTCTTGAGCCTTGGGGGAGTTCATCGCAATATCTGCTTTTTTAATAGCCATTTTTGCTAGAGATGAAAATCTCTCTTTCATAACATCAGCAGTCTCTTTAGAGATTTGCATAAGCTCTTGAAGATCATAAGCCATCGCTTTGTTGAGATCTATAAGAATCTTTCTTATCTCAGTTGAACTCTCTGAAGCTTGTGTTATGATAACTTGAGAGAATAGAGTATCTGTCTGGTTAAGATCTTCTATTATAGTATCATAATCTTCTATTAAAATATGTTTTGCTTCTACTGGCATAAATTCAAGGCGTTTTTTAAATCTATCTATAGACTTGACTAAACCACTGCGCATACCACGAAGTGTGGAGCTTAAAATCTTTTCTGCTTTAGTTGGTGTAGCCTCAGCGACATCAATAGCAGTGAGAAGAATAGTAGAAAGAATCTTACGTATACGAATGGTATTAAGTGAGCCCTCTTTTATCGCTTCAAAAGTAATCTCTTTAATGACTTCGCTATTTGACTCGACAAGGTCGCTATCAATATCTTTTTCTAGTGCTGAGATAATAGCTGATTCTACCATTTCATTTAAAATATCATAGAGGTCGATAGACTGAAGTTTCACTTGGTGAAGTTTTACTAAGGCACTTTCATTCTCTGCGAACTCATCTTCAAGTGCATTAAATATCTCATACTTTGTACTTTGAAGTGCCTCAGAAGCTCTCTCAAGCTCGCGTTCAATTGCATCTTTTTTAGATAAAAGTGCTTGTACATCTGCTTGGAGTGCTGCCGTTTCAAGCTCTACTATAGTAGTAGTCGCTTGGTGAATCTCATCAAGAGAG
Organism: Sulfurimonas sp.; assembly: GCA_027056465.1. GTDB lineage: Bacteria > Campylobacterota > Campylobacteria > Campylobacterales > Sulfurimonadaceae > Sulfurimonas. The sequence goes on along the minus strand of JALUKS010000029.1, from coordinate 3,426 downwards.
AGATTCTCTACCTCAAGGGTACTTCTTTTAAGAGCTGAAGAGATACGTTTACCAATACTTCTAAATTTTTTAGAGTAGTTAGCTTTTATTTTCTCATGTAGTTCTGTATCACTCATCTTCTCTCCTTAGAGTACCATTTTGATATTTTGATGTTTTTTCAGTGCATCAAATATAAATGTTCTATCATCTTCATTATGCACAAGTATATCTAAATTCATACTTACATATTTGCCAGTTTTAGATTTGTTTGAGTGTTCAAGTGTATGGCTGCGTTTATCAATAACATCAGTTATGGCTTGTTTAAGTGCTTTCTCTTCACTTGCTATTACTTTATAGCACCAGTTACATGGGTATTCTATAACAACTTTCTGTTGGCTATCGTTTATAATTTCCACTTTTGCCTCCTGATTTTGTCTCTAGTTGTACATTTTTGATAACCATTCCCTTATCGATTGCTTTAACCATATCATAGATAGTAAGGAGTCCAACAGACACCCCAGTGAGTGCTTCCATCTCAACACCAGTCTGTCCTGTAAGTTTTGCAGTTACTGTTAGCTTAAAAGCAGGGATTTCTGGCACTTCCTCCACATCGCAGTTGATACCACTCAACATAAGAGGATGGCACATAGGAATAAGGTCACTTGTCTTTTTAGCACCCATAATAGCAGCGATAACTGCCGTCTGTAAAACAGGTCCTTTTTTTGTCTTCTCACTCACAATAGCATCATAAGCATCACGGCTCATCTCGATGCTACCACTAGCAACAGCAACTCTCGTTGTATCTTCTTTATCACTCACATCAACCATTTTTGGTCTCTGGTTCTCATCTAGGTGTGTTAAGTTCATAATTTTATCTTTTGTTAAATTTTTATTATTATAGCGAAGTGGTGTTAATAACTAATGCTTTTTGATATTCGTGAGGATGGTTAAGGTTTAAAAACTTCTCTGTGTCTTGAAAATCTACAAATTGAGTCTTAGAGTTTTTGAGTAAAAACCCAAGTTTATGTCTCTCTTTTGTGAGCATATCTTTAAATGCAGGGAGTAGAGTAGAGTGGTAAACACCACAAAGAGGTTGCATTCCCTCCTCTGTTTTAGCGATAGTGGCATCATCCGTTTCTCTGTCTAAACTAAGCAACTTTTTTATAATCCCCTCATCAACAAAAGGAGAGTCCACACTGATAGCGAAAAAAGTTTGCTCAAGATACTCAAACGCAGAGATAAATCCTAAAGTAGGTGCATAAGTAGAGGAAGTTGCAGCGTCCTCTATAAACTGAGCATCAAAGTTAAATTTACTTTTCTCTTTACATGAGATATAAACAGAAGAAAAAATTTTATTAAGTCTTGAGTATTGAAATTCTGTGAGGGTTGTATACTCACCAAAAGAGAGAAGAGATTTATCTTCTCCCATTCGTGAGCTTTTTCCACCTGCAAAGATGACACAGGGGATATCTATCATTTAGTCTCTTGTGAGAACTGCTTCAATTCTTCTGTTTTGAGCACGACCTTTAGCTGTTCTGTTTGTCGCTATTGGGTTCTTTTCTCCCGCACCAAAAGATGAAAGTTGTTTCGCATTTACACCATTTGATTTTAAAGTTGCAACAACTGCTTTTGCTCTTTTTTCAGAAAGTTTTTGGTTGTAAGATGCACTTCCTCTACTATCTGTATAGCCAACTATTTTTGCACTGTAGTTAGTGTATTTTTTTAAGAAATCAGCATATTTATTGATTTTATCTACTGATTCTACTTTGATTTTATCAGAGTTGTTTTCAAAGTTTACATTTAGTGCAACAGTTTTTGGACAACCATCACTATTTACTGCTTCTCCAGCTAAAGTATTTGGACAGATGTCGTTAGCATTTAAAATACCATCGTTATCTATATCTGCATTACATCCTTTGGCATCTACTTTGATTCCTTTTGCTGTGTTAGAACAACTATCCTGAGAGTTTACAATGCCATCTTTATCATCATCAAGCTCACAACCATTTGCGTCTACTTTAGCACCTTTGATTGTGTTTAGACATTTATCATTGGCATTGATAATGCCATCTTTATCATCATCAAGAATAACTACTGCCATAACTACTGGTACAACTTTTTCTTCCACTTTCTTTTGAACTACAGGAGCCACTGCTGGAGCCACTACTTCTTTTGGTGCAGTTTTTTGTTCATCACCACCAAAAGCAAATGTAAGACCTACCATAGTTAGTAAGTTACTATCAAATCTACCAGCATTATCTCTGTTGACTTTAGCCATATAAATAGCTTCAAGTTTTAGAGCTAAGTTTTTAGTTAAAGGAACTTTTGCTCCAGCTCCAGCATCTAAAAAGAAACCATCATCAACAGAAGCAGAAGGTGTTGATATTTTTTCAATTCCAGCACCAATTTTAGCAAATGGAACAGCATAGTTCATCGCATCAAATGTGTAAACACCATTAAATGCACCACGAGCGATTTTTGTATCTTTACCTGATTTGTAATCAACACCTTGTGAATATAGAACAGAAAGTTCTGGACTTATTTTTGAATCAGGAGTGTTAAATTGAACTTCAACACCACCAAGGAGATAACCATTGTCTTTAATGTTAAGATTGCCTTCGGCAAAATCGTAACCAATCATTGGTGATATTTCGTATTTGTTCTGGTCAGAGAACGCTAATGTTCCAGCAAGGAGAGCTGGGATAAGAAGAAGTTTTTTCATCTGTTTTTTCCTTAAAATTTATATTCTGAATAATACTATATAAAAGTGAGAAAATAGTGATATTTATCTAGGGTCTGTGATATAGCCAGTGATAGCAGATATTGCAGCTACAGCAGAGTTTGCTAGATAAACTTCAGAAGAGCGACTTCCCATACGACCAACAAAGTTACGGTTTGTTGTTGAAACAGCGACTTCATTATCTCCAAGGATTCCCATATAGCCACCTAAACAAGCACCACAAGTAGGGTTTGAAACCACTCCACCAGCATCAATGATGATATCCATATAGCCGAGTTTATAAGCCTCTTTAAGGATTTTTTGTGTACCTGGAGTGACGATTAAACGCACATCCTCATGTACTTTTTTACCCTCTAAAATTTCAGCAGCAGTTTTAAGGTCGCTTAAACGCCCATTTGTACATGAACCGATAAAAGCTTGATCTATCTTTATCTTATCTGCTACTGCCTGAGAGATTGAGTGACCATTTGATGGTAAAAATGGATAGGCGATAACTGGCTCAAGTGCAGCTACATCTATATCTAAAGTCATACAGTAATTAGCATCTGCATCAGAATGGTGGATTTTCGGTTCACGAGCGAGATTTTTATCGCTTAAAAACTCTTTTGTAACATCATCATAAGCTACAATTCCAGACTTTGCGCCAGCTTCTATAGCCATATTACACATAGAAAATCTATCATCCATCGTTAAGTGTTCTATAGTAG
>JALUKS010000028.1 GCA_027056465.1 Sulfurimonas sp. | reverse complement strand
ATTAGAAACCCCTTCAAAAAATGCAGCACTAGAGATAGCAAAATGGGAGAGTTTTTTTAATAAAGATGATGCAAAACATAAGATGAGTGCTCGCTATATTTATGAGCATCTCTATCTAGCTCATATCTATTTTCCTACTGCTAAAGGTGAGTTTTATAACTTGATTCGCTCCTATACACCAAGTGGCGTTAAACCAAAAATCATTCCGACTCTGCGTCCTTTTGATGATCCAAAGGTAGCAACTTTTTACTATCGATTTGTAAAAATTCATGCAACCATAGTACATAAAACACATATGACTTTTAAGTTTGATGATGGAGTACTCTCGCGTTTTAAAGAGCTTTTCATAGCACCAAAGTGGATGAGTAAACCTAAGGTTGAGAGTTATGCCACTAAACTTAGTGCAAATCCTTTTAGAGTTTTTGAGCAGATACCTGCAAAGTCGCGTTATCAGTTCCTTCTCGATCATTCACACTACATCATTGAGACTTTTATTCGTGGTCCAGTATGCCGTGGACAGATGGCACTCAATGTCATTCACGACCATTTTTGGATAATGTTTAAAGATCCTAAGTATGATACGACAGTTATCCATCCAGAACTTTTACATGCTGAGTTGGATAATCTCGCTCTACCTATTGAGGCGACAAGTGGTAGCCTCTTTAAAGTTTTTAGCGATGAGTATAGAGAGAGATATAAAGCTTACTTTCATGCCAAACGCAAATATATGAAAAAAGATGCACCCAATGGTCTAGGAGTTGAGAGTATATGGAGAGGAGATAGAGCCTCAGATGCACCTCTTTTGACTATCTATAGACATTTTGATTCAGCCTCTGTACATAAGGGAGTCTTAGGGAAAGAGCCTCGAACTATGTGGGTTATTGATTATGCTCAATTTGAAAGAATTTACTATAACTTAGTTGCTGGCTATGATGTCTTTGGAAATATCACACACCAGACAAATATACGTAGATATATGGACTTTTTACGTGCAGAGGGAGAGATAAACTTTCTTGACTATCTCCCAAAGGCAAAAAGAGTGCCAATGATGAAATCTTGGTATATTGATGATAATGAGATGATAAATAGAAAAAATTTTTCTTACTGGAATGATTTTCCTACAAAAATTATCTATAAAACAAAATACCCAAAAGATGAATTTATCAATCTCATTGTCAATAAGCATATCTTAAAAACGACTAACATCCATTTTGATAAAATCAACTATCTCAGACCATGGGATAATCTCCCCAATCTCCCCAAAACATTTAAAAGCACTCAAGATTTTTACGAAGGTTCTCGTGCCGCCTCTCAAGCTGGAAGTGGTTTCATCTCCAACATTACAGCAAAGTCTATAAACAATATCTTTCTACGAATAGATTTTGCAGATGGTTCGCATATAGTAAAAAATCTTGTAGTCAATAGATGGCATAATAATGTAAACTCTCTCTTTAATGGTGATGGGAATCTTGACTCTTCAAAAGATACTATCGATATACTAGACTTTGGTATAGGCTCCTACCCTAATGCTTTTCTCATCGTAAAGGCAAAAGATATGCCAGACTTTTTATATATGATGAAAAATATGACTCGAAGTCGTAAAGATATAGCAAAAATGAACAGATATTTTATAGGACGAGGGGATAAAAGGTTCTGGAAGACATATGATTGGTTTCAACACTATTTCAATAAGAGTGAACCTATAAATGCGGGGCTTTATGACCTAAACCGTTATGCCCCACAATCTTTAGATAAATTGGATAAAAAATAATGGAAATAAATTTTCTACTTGAACTCATCATCGGCTTAGTGATTATACTCGCTCTCTTGCTTTACTTCCTGCTCTATACTCCAAAGAAGAAAAAGAAGCAGGTGCTAAAAAAACCACAACCATCAAAGAGAGCATCTATACCGACTTTAAAGGCACTTGTCGCCATCATAAAAGATAAAAAAACAACGACAGAAGAACTCTCAGATACCATTGATAGTATCTTAAAGCACTATGGAACTATTCATCCAAAGTTAGGAGTACGTATTCATCCAGACTTTAAAATTTATGGAGCGATTATGCTAAGAATCTGTCACCATCCAAACACAAATAAAAAGATTATTCTAAAGTTTGATAAAGAGTTACGAGTAAAAAATCCTGCATATACTCAGGAGATAAATGATTTTTTAACAAAGGGACTTGATACAAGAGGTATGTAGCTCTTGTACTTTAGGCTTGGCGTTTGTTAAAGCCTGATGTTCCACTCTTCGCGTTTGATACGAACTCGCTAGCATAAGCTTTAAGATAGTGAGGGATAGCACGTCCTTTTAGCTTCATCATATCCTCTAACATTTTATCCGCTACATCTTGTGCCTCAATAGCTTTTACCTCTGTAAGATAGGTAAAAAGAAGCTCTCCTAAACGCTGCAGAGATATCTTCCATGTAGAGTCAGTCTGCTCATATATCCATCTGCCAAAAGCATAAAAATTTTCATAGACTGAACTCTCTTGCCAAAGAAGTGGTAGAGAGTTTTTGAAGTTGCCACTGTTATAGGTCAAATCCCAAAACCTCGCAAAACGTTTCATAATCTGGATGTCATTAAAAGAGAGTTCCGAGTTAGAGAGGATGTCGTAGGGTGGAATATCGCTATAGACCATCTTAAACTCTTCATCATGGCGTTTTATATGTGTCCCTGAGAGTTTTTTGAGTATGCCTATCTGAATCTCGCAACTACTCATGGACATAAGTTTGTCGAGATTTTTACCAAAACTCTCCAGACTCTCCCCTGGAAGACCGACTATGAGGTCGAGGTGGATGTGTGCTGTTGTTTCATTTTCTAAAAAGCTTATATTGCTCCGTACTTTTTCTAAATCAAGCCGTCTTGAGATGTTGTCGGCAATAGTTGGGTTGAGTGTCTGTATACCTATCTCAAGTTGCAAGGCACCATGAGGGAACTGCTTTATCTTTGCTCGTAGGGATTGAGGAAAATGGTCTGGTATCACTTCAAAGTGTGCGAAGTAAGGAGGCTCTTTGGAGAGAAAAAAGTCTAAGATGGCGTTTGCTGTTTTCATGTTAAGGTTGAAAGTACGATCAACAAACTTAAAGTTTCTCGCTCCGCGTTGCCAAAGTTTTTCAAACTCACCTAACATCTCCTCAAGATCAAACGCACGTACTTTTTCATCCATAGAGGAGAGACAAAACTCACACTCAAAAGGGCAACCTCGTGAGATTTCTACATAGATATAACGGTTTTTGATGTCATCATCTGTGTAGTGCTTGTAGGGGAGTTTTAGCTCTTTGAGTTTGGGAAGGGATATCCTCGTTATTCGCTCTGTAGGCTCACCCTTTTGTATCTTCTTGCAGAGCTCATAAAAAGCACTATCGCCCTCTCCCTGTATGATGAAGTCCGCATCATCAAGGTTGACTCTAAAGGGCTCGTAAGTTACCTCTGGACCACCGAGAACTATCTTTGTAGTAGGGCTTACTTTTTTTATGATGTGTATAAGCTCTGCAATGTGGGAGACATTCCAGATATAAACACCTATGCCGATGATGTCAGGTGCATCAAAAAGGAGCTTTTCGCAGATAGTTTGGATGGCATCATTTATGCTAAATTCTAAGATAGAAGTATCTTCTTGAAGCTCTTGCATATTTGCGTAAAGATAACGCAGACCTATAGCACTGTGAGTAAAACGCGAGTTTAAAGTTGTTAAAGTGATTTTCATGGGGGAATTTTACCCTAAAGTAAATTAAGAAAACACCTAAGGAAATAAAAGGGGAAACCTTAGATGTTTATAAAATGGTTAATATTACTCGATTATGAAAGGGGAAACATAATTGAGATAGCAGAAGTATATACTTATTTGGTAAAGATGAGGTAAACCATATAAGTAAGTTACTTCCTTAAGTACTCTTCAAGCATTCCATCGAGTTTTGTAAAGAGTATATTCGATGCTTTTTCCATTGCAACAAAATTTTCCTGTATGATATCAGGATTTGAGTTTTTGAGTGTTGTCTCTGCTTTGACAAATTCCATATTTGCATGAACTTTATCATGTACAACGGCATGTGGTGCATCCATCTCTTTAAATGCTTTAGTATGTCCAAAACGCTCTTTTCCTTTCTCTGCATACCATTTACCCATACGACAGTGCTTATGGTCTGAGAAAACAGCATCAGTTCTATCATTGAGTACTGTTGAGTAAGCATTTGACTTAAAGAGGATATGATCTACTTTAACAAGTGTTGTAAAGAGTCTGTTTTGTATCTTCACGGCAGATTCAGAAGAGGAGACAGCAAGAGTATTTAACTCTGAGAAAGTGCTTGAGAACTCTTGGATGACATCATTTGAGTCATGTGCAATTTTGCTTATCTCATCAGAGTTTGTACGCATATCGTTTGCATCTTGTTGGAGTGTTGAGATGTTCATCTCTATCTCGCTAGTCGCTTTTTGTGTGCGCTCTGCAAGTTTACGAACTTCATCAGCTACAACGGCGAAACCACGACCATGCTCACCTGCACGAGCAGCTTCTATAGCAGCATTAAGTGCGAGAAGGTTTGTTTGATCTGCGATATCTTTGATGAGACCAACAACTTCAGAGATCTCACGAGAACGCCCCTCAAGGGAGACTATTCCCTCATGAGAGGAGGAGATAAGTGTGACAAGAGTATCGAGTCTATCTCCTATCTCTATGACATTTTTGAGGCTATTTTGAGACTCCTCTGCTGTATGTTGTGCAGCCTGAACTATCTCTTGTGAATCATCACCTGCTAGTGTGAGGTCAGTTTGGATGATACCTAGACCCTCAGCAACACCCCCACCTAAGGTAGAAAATTTCTCAGACATCTCACCTTTGAGTTTTGTTTTATAGCCACTAGCGATAGATTCTGTCGCGAGATTTACACTTTCTGAAGTGCTTCTAAAAATCCCTTTTAAACCTATAGGATAAGGGTGTCTATATGTTTTTCCTATTGCCGCTTGCTCTACTGTACTCGCAGTATCTCGCATAAACGCTTCTACTTGATCGAGAAAATCATTAAGAGCCCATGCAAGGTCTGCTTCATCGTTAGCATTTACTGGTATATGTGTAACACGGCTCTCTAGTTCTCCTTTTGTAGCATTATGAACAACTGAAGTGATAGACTCCATGAGAGGAGATTTACTCTTGTTGTCTGCTGGAAGGAAGGGGGCTATTAGTACACCTACAAGTAAAATTGTCCCAAGTATATATTGGGCTGTGATAAAGGCATAAATAGCCGAGATAGTGAGGAAAAGGAGGAGAGCGACTGCTCTTCTATCCTTGAATAGTGATGATAAATTCATTGTAACCTACTCCTTCTTCTTTAAGTGTTTGCATTAAAACTTTTGTGCCAGCATCCATACCACCACTTCTCTGTGCATCAAGCATTTTTTTATAGAGAGGTACGATAATCTCAAGTGCTTTTGG
>JALUKS010000027.1 GCA_027056465.1 Sulfurimonas sp. | reverse complement strand
GAACAGGATACTCAAACTTTGCCTATCTATCAGACTTGGATGTTGATATATTAAAGATAGATGCTTCTATCACAAAAGAGATTACATCAGATTCAAGAAAACTACATATCCTAAAAACTATTCATAACTTCACATCAGGAATGGATATGGAGAATGTTGCTGAATTTGTTGAGACAAAAGAGGTAGCACTCCTTTTACAAGAGCTAGGTGTAGAGTATGCCCAAGGCTATTATTTCTCAAAACCATTGCCTCAGCCGTTGGAAAATAGTGAGGTATCTATATGAATTTGACTATTCATCTACACAGATTAACCCTTTTAGAGTCTATTAATATAGAAAATTTGAAATATTAGTAAAATTAAGAAACTTTTTATCATAAAGTATGGTACTATTACTCTTATATGATTTAAATTGATTTTGGAAAAAATATTATGAGCATTCAAATAAAACAAGCAACTGCTGAAGATAGTCTATTTTTAGCAGAGATGATTCTACAAAGTTCTCGAGCAGGAAAAAAAGATGGTCTTTTTGATCTTCTTTTTGAAACTAATGATGACAGAGTGATTTTAGAAAAGTTAGAGAAGCTAACGACTACAAAGTCGAAGAGCCATTGTCACTATAGTAATTTTTTAATTGCAAAAATGGATTCTACAAGTGTAGGGACTCTATGCAACTACGAACCTAGAATAGCAACCAAAGAGAGCTTTATGCAAGCACTCTCTGAAATAGAGTGTGTAAATCAAGAAGAGAGACTAGAAGTCCTCTATGCTTGTGACTTCGAGCTTAATAAACGCACACTTATGTTTGACTTTATGGAAGAGAAAGAGGGTTTTTTAGATGTAGGTGTCCTCAAAGCACTTATGCAAAAGTCACTCTTAACAGCGCGCTTAAAAGGGTATAGAATAGCACAAACTATCATAGAAATAGGCTCACTTGAGTCACAATTACTCTATAAAAAACTTGGATTTAGAGAGGTCAAACAGTTAGAATGCGAACTCTACAGAGAGAAGTTTGGTCGTGCTGGTCTCTCACTTATGTCCATAGAGTTTTAAAATAGTTTAAAAAAACTATTTTATGCAAGGTAGTGATTGATAGAGTACCGCATGTCATCATCGAGGTTCTCCATACTACTGAGCATCCATCTTAGATAACCTGCATCCTCACGGGCTACTTCAGCTAACTCTTTTCCCTTGTGCTTTCCAAATCGGAAACTTTTTACGAGGATGGGAGTATTTGTAAGATCGACCATCTTCTCTACTGGATTTTCTTTTGGGTATGCCTCTTGCACTGCAATACGAAGTTTAGAGAGAAGAAGCTTAAGTATAAGAACATCACCGATGGCATCATGTGCTTTTACTACGATGCCAAGAGCAGCTGCCTCTTTCTCCTCTTCCTTGTAGAGTTCCATTTTATAACGGAAATACTGTAAACGGTGTGCCTCTTCATCTGGAAGTATATGTTTTGCTACACGAAGAGTATCTATCACTTTCATCTGCGTTTGGAATCCCTCTTTTTCAAGCATCTTAATGTCAAAAGGAGCATTATGAATGATGAGATAGTTCTCATTAGTGTTGAGTTCCAAGAGGCGTTTATAAGCAGCAGTTTCTGTACAAGCTGGCTTACCCTCTAAAAGCTCAGGAGTGATACCATGCACTTCCATCGCCCCGAAGCTAATAGGAATATCCGTGCTATTAAACTCATTATGTATCTCTATAGGATTGACTCCTAAAACTATATATCCGAGTTGTATAACTCTGTCATTATCTGCTGTACCTGTTGTCTCTGTGTCTAGGATTATATATTTTGCCATTACTTTTTACTCTCATAATTTACTGTGAACTCTTTTGTAGTGTTGGCTTTTACTACTACAGTAAAAGCGACTAGATTGCCCTGTGCGAAAACATAACTCTTATCTGTTTTGATACTTGAACTCTCATTTCTGTTAAAGGGGACAAGAAGAGTGAGTGTTTTCGCTTTATCTGAACTGTTTTGTATACTGTACTTAATGTCTGCATTGTAGAACTGCTCACTATCATCGCGTTTAAAAATCGACTCTCTCACTTTAAGGTCGAAGTTTTTTCCGAGTTTGAGTTCTATAGGTCTATTTCTTGGAGTCTGCCCAATGCTGTTTTCACCCAGAAGTAGGGTATTTCCATTTAATTTTGCATAGGTTCTCACTACTCCTTTTGGCAGAGCTTTACTGAGACCTTGGAGTTTTACTGACTGCGTTACGGATGCCTTATGTTCACCTGTAAGGTAGAGAGGGTTAGAGAGAGTTGCTGTGTAGAGTCTCTCAATAGTGATGTTTTTCTCTTGGAAGAACTTTATCTGTGTCTTTTCATTGTTCGCTAAAGTTACTTTAAAAGGGATAGTATAGAAATGGTATCCCTCAAAAGCTTGGTGGTTTACATTTGGAGTAGTTTGCATAACACTCGCTACTCTTTGAAGATGCTTTTTATAAATGGGTCTATTTGTGTTTATATCTCCCGCAAGTAGAGAGAGTTTAGTCTTTTCAAACCTTTTTCCTGAACGGTTATTTATAGTAATCCAACCTGTAAGATTAGAACTATTGTCATCTATGTTAAGTATATAGTTGCTTTTAAAGCTGATGTTTGAGATAAGATAGTCTAGTTTCATCTCTGCTTTTTGCTCTTTTTCTATCTTGACATTCCAGACTAGAGAGGGTTTTGTGATGAGTTCTTTGGGAATCTTACTAAAGAGAATATCACTACTTTTGACTGAGATTATTTTATAATCAAGAGTTTTTACAAGGGCATTTCGTCCATTAAAAGAGAGTAGAGTTGCTGTAATAATCTTAAACTCATTGCGGTTACGAAGCATACGCACTTCTATTTTTTTGTTGATGTTCGCTTGAAGAAGTTTGGCAAGTGTGAGCCTATCGTATCTAAACTGCTGAGAGTTTATTTCTATATCTTGTGGAAGTGTAACATTGACTGAATCTATATTGATACTTTTTGCTACATCCTCGTAGGTGATGCTTGTGTCAGTGGGTGAGACCTCTAAGCTTCTCTGCTCATGAACTAATCCGATGTTGGCGTTATAGATTATAAGTGAGCTGTTTTTTATCTGTGGAGTGAGTGTCGCTGCAGATGCAAGTGTCGTAAGTGCAAGTGTAGCAAGTAAAGTTAAAGAGAGTTTGTTCATAAGAACTCCTTATATTCTGTTTTTTTCAAAAAAAAATAGATATAATGATACACTTATAAAAAAAACAGAGAGCCTCATAATGATAACAAATCCGACAGTTTATCTTTTTACCCTCGCATTTATAGCGACCTTTTTCTTTCTACTAGAGTCGAAAACTTCTTTCAAAATCTTCAAACTTATTCCCTCAGTAGTCTTTATATATGGGGCAAGTATGCTTGTGGCTTCACTAGGACTTTTCGACACAAATGCAGAGATAAACGCCATCTGTAAACAGACAAAATCAAATCTACTTCCTTCTATGCTCTTTTTGATGCTCTTGCAAGTTGACCTGAGGTACCTTCTAAAGATTGGAAAATCTCTACTTATTGCTTATATTTTAGCAGTTTTTTCCATCGGGGTGAGTTTTGTGCTTGTGATGTTTGCTTTTGGTTTCTCCCCTGAAATGTCTAGAGCATTTGATGCTCTTGCTGGCTCGTGGATAGGTGGTACGGCAAATATGATAGCAGTGGGCGAGGCTCTGCATGTGGGTAAGGATGCCCTTGATGATGCCCTCGTGGTCGATAGTGTCAACTACACTCTCTGGGTGACGATTCTTCTTTTTCTAGTACCTTTTGCCTCATACTTTAACAAGTTCACTAAGAGCCGTGAAAATATTGCTTACTTAGAGGGAGTAGGGTGTGCTTGTACCATCGGTACAAAACGCTACTGGCTTCTTATATTTCTCTCACTTAGTGTTTCTTTCCTTACACAGTATCTTAGCACACTTTTTACCTTCCATAGCACGATAACAACAGTGGTCATCCTAGCAACACTCTTTGGAACACTCGGCTCTTTTACAAAGCTTAGAGAACTCAGTGGCTCAAGCGAGGTAGCAAACTCTATGCTCTTTATGATTATAGCCCTTATCGGTTCACATTCAGTCATAAAAAACTTTAGCGGTCTTGGTGTTTATGTTTTTGCAGGCTTTTGTATACTACTTCTACATGCTGCATTTATGACATTAGGAGCCAAGATATTTAGACTAGATCTCTTCAGTGTAGGGGTCGCTTCCCTAGTAAACATAGGAGGAGTAGCCTCCGCCCCAATCCTAGCCGCAGCCTACAACAAGTCACTCGTAAGTGTCGCTGTTTTGATGGCAATAATGGGCTATATCATAGGTACTTTTGGGGGTTTATTGATAGGAAGTATATTGACACATTAAGGTATTTGGTATTATATGATGGGATTTGTCGCTTGACTCTGGCACAAGATACTCCACAATGATTTTAAAAATATGCTCTTAAACAGTATTATTCTAGAAAGTACTGTTTAAGAAACTTTTTATTGCTTAAATGGATAAAGTAGTCCCCTCTTAAGTCCTAGCTTAAGGTTCGAGTCTTCGTGGGGAGACCAGTTTTTTAGTTAAATAGTGCTTCTAGTGCATCAACACCATCTTTAGCCTCTTCAATCTCGCCATTTTCATTTGTAACAGAGTCACTCTCTACGAGTTCAATCTGCATACCAGTAAGCATAGAAGCAAGACGAATATTTATACCACTCCTACCAATTGCTTTTGATTTTTGGTCTGCTGGGAGTGTGATAATCGCTTTTTCATTCTCTCCCTCTTCATTTTTGACAATCTCTACATGAGAGATAATCGCAGGGCTCATAGTACGTGAAACAAAAAGTTCAGGAATGCTTGTGTACTCGATACAGTCGATATTTTCACCGATAAGCTCATCACTTACTGCGTTTATACGAACACCTTTTACCCCGACAGTTGCCCCAACAGCATCCACTTGTGGGTGCGTACTTAGTATAGCTATTTTTGCACGCTCACCTGGAATACGAGCAGCTTTTTCGATGATAACAGTTCCATCATTTATCTCAGGAACTTCTAATGCAAGAAGTTGTTCTAAAAACTTAGGAGTTGTACGAGAGAGTTCGATGCTGATTCCATGCTCTTTGTCCATATTGACACGGCGAACAACAGCTTTGACATGATCACCAACCTCAAAAATCTCACCTTTAATACGACTCTTCATAGGAAGTACAGCACGGATTTCATCCACTTCTACATATGTAGTGTTTTGTGCATCGACACGAGTTACACGCCCACTAACAAGCGTTCCTATCTTAGATTGGTATTTGTTATATACTTCATCCTCTACAACTCTTTGGATGTGAAACTCTATCTCACGGTGAAGTTGTGCAGCACCAGTACGACCATACTCTTCTAGGTTGTGATCTACTTGAAGTTGGTCACCTAACTCCACTTGATCATCATACTCTCTCGCTTCAGTTAAAGGGATAAATGCAGGAGCTAGTTCTTCATCTTCTAGTCTTGCATCATCATCTGCTACAACGGTAATAGTCTGAATAAGTTTAATGCTTTTTGTCTCTTCATCAACATTTGCTTCAAACGCGAAGTTTCTATCTATAACTCTTTTTGCAGTCTGTACAAATGCAGTTTTGAGTGCTTCAAGTACTTTGTCAGGTTGTAAGCCTTTTTCGTGTGCGATGGCTTCTGCGATGTCTAATATTTTTTCCATAATTATTGCCTTTTATGTTTTCCCGATTTTCTATAAACAGTGATAAGTAAATTGGGGAGTTTTTTGTAAGTGTAGAAGTATACACAAATATGCATAAAAACTTCTTTAATCAAGTTTTTATGCATATTTAACTATAATGCAGAAATTATAATATACGAGGATTAAATAGTATGGATTTAAAATTTGCAAGAACTGATGTAACGGACAAGCCAAAAAAGGTAGAACTCTCTAAGATAGAAGCAGCAGTAGAGAAAGATGATAGCATCATTTTTTACTTCGACAGAGATAACTCTCACAAAGATCTGCTCGCTCTTCAAGACCATTTTGAAGCGAAAGGTAAAAGTTTTTATATGAGTGAAGTGAAATTTGGTATGTCTGATAATGACTATATGTACCAAGTTCACATAATGAGCTAGAGAGTTTTTTATGCCAAAGTTATTTATTGAAACGCTAGGTTGTGCGATGAACTCTCGCGACTCTGAGCATATGATTGCACAGCTTCGTGAGAAAGAGGGCTATACTACTACAGATACGCTTGAAGAGGCAGACCTTATTTTGATAAATACCTGTTCTGTAAGAGAACGCCCCGTGCATAAACTCTTCTCTGAACTCGGTGGTTTTAAGAAAAGAAAAAAAGAGGGTGCTAAGATAGGTGTTTGTGGCTGTACTGCTTCACATCTAGGTGATGAAATCATCAAACGAGCACCCTATGTAAACTTCGTTTTAGGGGCAAGAAATGTCTCTAAAATAAGTGAAATTTTACATAAAGAGAGAGCCGTTGAGATAGATATAAATTATGATGAGAGTGAGTTCGCGTTTGATGACTTCAGAACTTCCCCTTATAAAGCTTTTATAAATATCTCCATAGGTTGTGATAAGGCTTGTACTTTTTGTATAGTGCCTAAAACTCGTGGAGATGAAATCTCTATTCCTGCTGATCTTATCATTCAAGAGGCTACAAAAGCTGTCGATAACGGAGCAAAAGAGATTTTTCTTCTCGGACAAAATGTCAATAATTACGGTCGCCGTTTTTCAGGCGATATCGAGAAGATAAACTTTACAGAACTTCTTCGTCGTCTCTCCAAGATAGAAAACTTAGAGCGTCTGCGTTTTACTTCGCCTCACCCTTTTCATATGGATGATGAGTTTATAGAGGAGTTCGCTCGTAACCCTAAGATATGTAAGTCAATGCATATGCCTCTACAGAGTGGAAGTAGCAAAGTCTTAAAAGATATGAAACGCGGTTACACAAAAGAGTGGTTTATCAACCGTGTTGAAAAACTTCGTGCTGAATGCCCTACTGTGAGTATCTCTACTGATATTATTGTCGCATTTCCAGGTGAAAGTGATGCAGATTTCGCTGAGACTATAGAGGTGATGAAGCAGGTGAGATTTGATCAGATATTCTCTTTTAAGTACTCTCCTCGTCCTGAGACTGAAGCACAACATCTCCCAGAGGTTGATGCAGAGGTCGCTTCACAGAGACTCACCTATCTCCAATCACTCAACAACGAAATTCTTGATGCAATTCATCTTGACTCTATGGATAAAACATATCGCGTTTACTTTGAAGAGCTTATTCGTGATGGCTATGTAAGTGGTCGTAGTGACAACAATATAGTCATAAAAGTAAAAGGTTCAGAGGAGCTTCTTGGAACATTTCAAGAGGTAAAAGTAAACGCTATCGGTCGAACAATCTTAACAGGCGAGATTCTTGCTTAAAAGATTTTCTCGAGCTTTTGCAGTGGTAGTGGTACCTTTTCTAGGTTCATTGCTCATCCGTTTTTTATATATGACGAATAAAAAAGAGTTTCACACAAATAATCCTCTACCCGAAGAGGCAACTATTTATGCCTGTTGGCATGGTGATCTTCTTATGTTTGCACACTCTTACCTTCATTATAAAAATCCTCCACATGTAAAAGCAGTTATTTCAAGTCACTTTGATGGCTCTCTCATTGCGGGAACTTTACAAAAGTTTGGACTAGAAATTATTGCAGGTTCATCCAATAAAAATGCAGCACGAGTACTCATTCAAGCTATTAAAGCTCTTAAAGAGGGTTATGACATTGGGATAACTCCCGATGGACCTCGTGGTCCTAGACATAAAGCCTCTGATGGTGTTATCTCCATGGCACATAAAACAGGTAAAAAAGTGATACTCGTAGAGATTCGCCCTGAGAGCTACTGGCAATTAAATAGTTGGGATAAGTTTGTTATTCCTAAACCTTTTGGCACTATTCACTTTTACTATACTGACCCTATAGAGTTAACTAGCATGAAAGTTGAAGAAGCACGAAATTTTATTGAAAAAGGGCTTTTAGTACATGAGTACTAAATATCTTTTTGCCTTTATATCTCTTGCACTTGTTGCTTTTATGGGACTTTACTTCTTAGTAAACCCCTCTTACCAAAAATCGCTTGAAGCGAAGTATTACTATGAATTAGGTGAGTATGAGCATGCTTACAGTTTAGCAGGTGAAGCTTTTAGTGATGATGTCTACAACCGTATGGCCTCCACTGTGATGGCACAATCCAAAACTTCCATCAAGTATGTCAAGTATATTAAACAGGCTAAAAAATTCTTACTAGAGATTAATGAAATAGCACAATCAAAGACTATTTCAGATGCCCAAAGAGCAAAGATAAAGATGATGAGTGTGATAGTTGTAGACTCCTATGTGAAACTTGCTCCTAGTATTATCACAGACAAAGAGTTAGTAGCTCGTGCTGCTAAGTACCATGATGATTTTGAGAAGCTCCTTGCAAAAGTTACTAAATAAAAAACGAGTCGAGTTTTTAGAATACTTAGAGACAATTCGAGCCTACTCAGACCTGACTATAAAAAGTTATGATGAGGCACTTAAAGAAGCTTTGCCTGAGATAGAAATCACACAAGATACCTCTCTTGTCACCTTTAATCTTATGCCTTATAGAATAAAAATAGCTGAACTTAATGCAAAAACAATTAGTAAAAAATTGAGTGCAATACGAAGTTTTGCAAAATATCTGTGTTCAAATGGTATGCAAGTTTTTCTTAAAGCTGATGATACACTTAAGGTTGCAAAAACTCTTCCTAAACCTATCTCTCATAAGTACATAATGGAAGCTATAAATATGGCAGAGCAAAAAGAAAAGCTTATTGTATTACTTCTTTATACAACTGGATTACGTATCTCAGAACTTAGCTCTTTAGAATTAGTAAATATTAAAAATCAATGGATACGTGTACTAGGAAAGGGAAATAAACATAGAGATATTCCTTTATTAGCTGAAGTAAAAGAACTAAAAGATGAGTATTTGTTAAAGAATAGTGCAAAAAAATATCTTTTTGAGAAAAATAGCGAAAGATTAAGCGAAAATAGTCTAAGATATATTGTAAATAAAGTCTTTAGACGTGTTTCGCTCAAAGTAACACCGCATCAACTACGTCACTCTTATGCAACTATTCTCTTAAATGAGGGCGCGCCAATAGTAGATGTAAGTGAGTTGTTGGGTCATACTTCGATGGCGACTACACAAATATATACTAAATTAGGAAATGCTTTGAAGAAAAAAAATTATAACAAAGCACACCCTTTATGCGGAGTTGACAAGTAGTGATCAATAAATTATTTGAAGTGTTATACAATAAAATCCTTGTGAATATTGTCGTAAAGTATACTTCTAGTGATGTTTATATAGAAGTACTCTCAAAATCAAAAATAATAGAGCATACTCAAAAAAACTTTAAAACAACTACTCTTAATGAGGCGATGCTTGCCTTTATACATAGCTATACAAAAGAGTCACCTTTTTCTTATTTGAGTATACTTAATATGTCAGAGGAGCAAGGAGCGTTAAGCGGCTGTGATAAAAAGATTTTAGCACAAAATATTGATTGTAACATTCTCGAGTATAAGTGTTACAAAAATCAATGGGCACACTATAGTTCTAGAGTTGCTCTTCACGATATTCAAAAGAGATATAAAGAGGTAGGTGTTGACTATATCTTCTCTCCTTATTCTATTTTAGCAAATTTTTTCAAAGAAAAAATAGGTTCATACTGTGCCATGTTTATTTTGGTTGAGGATAGCTATCTCTCTTTAGCCATCTATGAAAATGATGAATTACTTTTTGCTAAGCATTTAGATATTCAGACAGGTGTAGAGAAAGATGAAGAGCTTCTTTCTCAAGAGATGCTTGATGATGCCAATTTAGCTCTAAATAATCATGATGGAATTGATCTTGAAGATATAGATGTCCTTGATGATGTAGAATCACTTGATGATATTGATGAGTTCGGAGATATTGAAGATCTTGACTCACTTGAAGAGATTGATGAGTTTTCTCAAAATCAGGATTTAGAAGAGGCATTTTATGAAGTTGATGAAAAAACTCTACCTAAAAATAGCAATGATGGTGAAAATTTTAACGAAGACTACCAACGATTTTCTCTTATTCAATCTTCTTTAGGGCATTACTATAGTGATGAAAAATATGATAGTAAGTTTGTAGAGAGTGTTTATGTCGCTGATGGAATTGGACTAAGCGATGATTTGAGAAGATATTTAGAGGAAGAGATGTTCTTGAATGTCTATATTCGTAAAATGAGTATTTGTACAGAAGTGGCAGAACTTGCAAAAATGGAACTCGTATTATGATTAATAGCTATATAAAACCGCAAAAAAAGAGTATTTTTACACAAGAGATGCAGCTCCTGAGTACATTTTTTACGATTACTCTACTGATGCTTTTTTTAACATATGTATTTTTACTCTATAAAGATTACTCCTTTGCAAATCAAAAACTAGAAAAACAAGAAGAGAAAAAAAATACAGAGCTCAATATAAAAAAACTTAAAGTTAAAATAGTAAAGATAGAAGAACAGAAACAACTAAGTGAAAAAATATATACAAAGAATAGTGTATTAAAGGACTCTATCCATAATCTTTTTGACTTAGTGCCTGTTCGTATTACACTCTCTAAGGCAGAACTTTTAGAAAATGGACTCATTCTTTACGGAATAACACCAAATAAAGATATTTATAACTTTATGCTTCATGCACCACTACATTCTATCTTTCATAGAACATACAGCAGTTTTTATCCTGCCAAAAATGGATGGTTACGTTTTGTTTCGACAAACTATATAGATAAAGAGGATGATATTAATGAAAAATAGTATCTCTAGAGAGTATATTTATCTTATTATACTCTCATTTGTCTTATTAATATTAGTTGTAGTATTCTCTTTTTTAGTACTTATTCCAAAGGGAAAAGAGTATCGAATACAGAGAAATGATTTGCAAAAGGTAGATAGACTTCTTCGCCAAGAGAAAGATCTGGCAACAGCTACTATGCAAAAGTTTAAAGAGTTACAGCAGTCAAACCGTAGAATAATAAAATCTTTTGATGCAGTATTTAATCCTCAACGCTTCGAGAAGGAAAATAGAAAATTTTTCTCTAAACTCTCTGTAAAGTCAGTAGGCTTACCATATATAGAAAAAAGTTTTGCTGTATATGAGGTCAACACTAGCTCTCAAATAAATTCGCCAACAAGTTTTTATAATTTTTTAGATGCACTTAATAAAAGTGACTGGATTATCAAAGTTCAATTTCCTATAGACTTTCAACGTGAGGATAAGATGATAAACTCCTCTTTTAAGATGCAAGTTTACAGTAATAACCGAGATACTAACGCAAGCACTTCTGCATCAGATGCTAAATAGCCTCGAAGTTTTGGGCTTACTCTGAGTAAACGCAACTTCTCTTTGACTCTTTTTTCTATACTCTCCTTTTGTATGAAAGGAGCAATGAAAAGAAATCCATGCTCTTGATTGACTATATATTTTCTTGAGATGATAACTACTGCAGCATTTTTAAGTTGCTCTTTCTCTTTAGCAGTGATAAGGTGCCCTCTATACTTGAAGTGCTTATCTATGGCAAGAAGATTACTCCGTTTTAAAGAGGAAGCCTTTGTGTAAAAAAAGTCGTTTATTTGAGTGAAATGTAGCTCTTCTATGAGACTCTCTCTATCCTCATCTAAATACTCAAAACTTTTTTTGATTCCCTTTTTATACTTTTCTAAGAGTGGCTGGGCGAAGTTGTGGCGAAACTCATTGCGTTTATATTTTGCATCACTGTTGGACTCATCTATAAAGTAAGGAATATTATGCTCTTTGAGATAAGCTAAAAAATCTTCCTTATCAGAGAAAAGAAGAGGGCGAACAAGTGTGTAGCTCTCGCGTTTTTCAAGTGAACTCATTCCTGCTAACTCTACAGCACCTGCACCTTTACAAAGTTGCATGAGCATCCACTCTAAACGGTCTCCAAGATGATGGGCAGTGAGGAGTGTCTCGTAGGTATGCTCTTTTATAAGTTCCTCAAAAAAGTTATAACGAATAGCACGAGCCTTTGCCTCAAAGTTTTTTTCTATAGACTCTGCTTTGTGAATATAACACTCAAAACCATACTTGAGTGCAAGCTCCTTGGCATAAGCGACCTCTTTTTTAGACTGTTCGCGTAAGCCATAATCAACGATGGCAATATCAACAGAGATTTTATTATCTAAAAGTAAAAAGAGGAGGGTAGTAGAATCAACCCCAGCCGAGAAGGCTAGGAGATTTTTGGAGTTTTTGAGAAGCTCTTTATTTTGTAGCATTATCAACTGTTGCAGTTAAAATATCTCCAACAATGTCCGTAATTTTTGCCTTGTAAATCTTAGCAAATTCTAATTCGATTGAGTCATCAGTTCTGTCATTGACATAGATTTCGCCATCTATTTCAGGTGCCCAGATAAGTTTACGAGCAGAGAGTAAAAACTCATGCTCATCACTCTCGCCATCTATGACAAGTTCGCACTCTTGACCTATTTCAGCTTTAAGAGACTTTTTTCTAGCCCCAGTAGCAATATCGCCAAGAATTTGCGCTCGCTCTGCTCTGGTCTCATCATCTATCTTCATCTCATACTCAAACGCAGGAGTAGTCTCCTCATCGGAGTAAGAAAATACATTAATACGGTCAAATCCAAAAGAAGAAGCAAACGCACACATCTCTTCAAACATCTCTGGCGTTTCGTTAGGGTGTCCAACTATGAAGCTTGTTCTCACAAAAGAGTTTGGTAAGTCTCGCATAAACTCAAGGAGTTCTATGGTTTTGTCTTTACCAAAGCCGCGTTTCATCATACGGAGCATATCATCGTTGATGTGTTGAATAGGCATATCGAAGTAGTTGTGAAAGATGTCACTTTTTGCGATATTTTTAAGAAGTGTTATCGATGTAGTAGAGGGATAAAGGTAGAGAATACGAGCAGACTTCACACCCTCTATGAGTTCAATTCTCTGGATAAGAAGAGATAAACCATCTTTGATATTTTGATCACGAAGATAAGAGCTAGAGTCTTGTGAAACAAATGAGAAATCAAAGTAGCCTTTTTTTACAAGACCCTCTACTTCTTTAGCGATAGAGTCTAAGTTACGAGAGTTTAGCTTGCCCTTAAAAGAGGGAATAGCACAGAAACTACATGTTTGATTACACCCTTCTGAAAGTTTTATATAGGCATGATAAGTTGAACCTGTAACCACTCGCTCTGCACCATCTATAAGAAAGACTTCATCAGAAAAACGGCTCTTTTTTTCCACTAAAAGCTCATCTATCTTGTCATAATCCCCAACACCAGTGAAAATATCAACTTCAGGAATCTGAGTCATGAGATCATCTTGATAGCGTTCAGAGAGACATCCAGCCATAACTAAAAGCGAGTCCTCTTTTCGTGCATCATGAAGAGAGAGTACAGTGTTTATAGACTCCTCTTTGGCAGCATCTATAAAACCACAAGTGTTTACGATGATAACATCAGCCTCTTCATTGTTGTCTGTTAGTTCAAAGTTTTGGAGTTTTCCCATCATAACTTCTGTATCGACAAGGTTTTTTGTACAGCCAAGGGATACGATGTGTAGTTTATTGCTCATTATTCTTCTTTAATTGAAATATTTTTGTAATTATACCCTATAATACGAAAATGAAAATAGTAGATATAATTATTTTAGGTGCAGGGGCGAGTGGGCTTATGTGTGCAGCTAATATTGGGAAGAAAAAATCGGTACTTATTATTGAGGGCAATGATAAAATTGCTAAAAAACTGAAAGTCTCTGGTGGTGGCAAGTGTAATATCACAAATGTGAGTGTTGCAAGCAGAAACTTTGATGGGGAGAGTGAACTTGTTAAGAGTGTGCTTAAAAAGTTTTCTAAAGAGAGTCTGCTTAACTTTTTGCAACGAAATCGTGTTGAACTTGAGCTTCGTAAAGATCGTTATTACTTTTGTCAGACAAGTGCCGATGAGATTATAGATGTTCTTCGAAGATCTGCTAAAAATGCCGAGATGATTTTAGGTGAGAAAATTCTTGGTGTAATTAAAAAAGGGGATGATTTTCTAGTCAAAACTGATAGAAATAGCTACAAAACTAAGAAAGTTGTAGTCGCTACTGGTGGCAAGAGCTTTGCGACTTTAGGTGCAAGTGAGATAGGTTTAGAGATAGCAAAAAGTTTTGACATGAAAGTCAAAGAGTTTACTCCTGCTCTTGTTGGATTAACTGTGCAAAAAGAGCAGTTTTGGATGCGAGAGCTGAGTGGTCTTAGCTGTTATGTGCATATAAAAGTAGATGATAAACTGCTCAAAGAGGAGATGCTTTTTGCACATAAAGGTATAAGTGGACCTGCGATACTATCAGCTTCACTCTACTGGAGAAAAGGGCAGATAAGTATAGACTTCTTACCAGAGAAAAATATAGTGGAATTAGTAAGCAGTAGCAAGAAACTTGTAAGCACAACTCTCAACTTGCCAAAACGCCTAGCAAAAGCACTTTTAAAAGCTGTAAATGTAGAAGATAAAGAGTGTAAAAAACTCACGAAAGGGGATAGAGAAAATCTAAAGTTACTTCATAATTATACTTTTTCACCAGCAGGAAATTTTGGCTTTACAAAAGCAGAAGTAAGCAGAGGTGGCGTGGTGGCAGAGGAGTTAGAATATAGCACCTTAGAGTCAAAAAAAGTAAAAGGTCTCTACTTCATCGGAGAAGTTGCTGATGTAACGGGTGAGCTAGGTGGATATAACTTTCAATGGGCATTTTCAAGTGCTTATGTCTGTGCAAATGCTATAAAAATCGCTTTTTAAAGTCCTCTTTATAGATGACTAGTTATAATTGTTTCAAAATATAGAATATTAAGGATTCTTATGCACTTATTCAAATTGTTTTCAACAACAGCTCTTCTCCTTTTTCTGTTTGCTTTCTCTGGATGTCAAGGCAACAACAGTGATGTATCCTCAAGTGGTAATCTTCCAAATAATCCTGATACAAATAGTACTGCAATTACAGTTGTATTGCCAACTTCAAGCGCAATATTAAGAACTAATAAACAGGTTGTAACTATTAAAGTAAGAGCTTTTGATAGTGCTTATAATCCTTATTCATCAGGGACAATAACAAAAGTGAATCCATCTTCTGTACTTAATGGTCGAGATATAGGTACATTTGATAAAATATCTGCACCTCTTGTAAATGGTGTAGCAAGTTTTACTTATACTGCTCCAAATAATTTAAAAGCAGATACAAGACCTTTATCTTTTGGTTTTTATCATGACTCGGATTCAGCAAATATAAAAACCTTTACAATGAGTATAATACCTGATACACATCAAGTGGTGCTTACAAGTTATGAGCTTAAAACAAGTACTCCTGATGATGTAAATATGAATCTAAATAGTACAAAGACATTTTCATATACAGTATATAAGAAAAATGGAACAGCAATTCAAAATTCTCAAATAAAAAGCTTAACTGTTGCATCTTTAAATCCTGCTTTAGCTACTTTAGCAGATAATATGGGAAATACGGAGAGTGTTCAAAATTCTGTGTCAGCCTGATATAATAAGAAAATAAAAGGTTGATAAAAGATGAGTAAATTAGAAAATAGAGGTTTTGATTTTGATGATGCAGTTACTGACATCATGAACGGTAAAA
>JALUKS010000026.1 GCA_027056465.1 Sulfurimonas sp. | reverse complement strand
CCATAATGTTACTATTACGGATAGTGCTTTAGTGGCTGCAGCGAAACTCTCTGATAGATATATCGCTGATAGATTTTTACCAGATAAGGCTATAGATCTCATCGATGAGGCGGCAGCAGAACTGAAAATGCAGATAGAGTCAGAGCCTACAGTGTTAAGCCGTGCCAAACGCCAACTCTCTGAACTTATGGTAGAAAAAGAGGCACTCAAGATGGAGAAAACTCCATCAAATGAGAAGCGCCTTGTTGAGATAGAAAAAGAGCTTGCAGATGTAGAGGAAGAGGTGAGAAAACTTACTTCACAGTTTGAGACTGAAAAAGAGGTTTTTGAGAAGATTAGCTCTATTAAAGGGGAGATTGAGGGCAAACGCCGTGAAGCTGAACTTGCGAAGGCGAGTAGTGACTTTAACAAGGCTGCTGAGATTGAGTATGGGGATATTCCTAAGTTACTTGAAGAAGAAAAAACAGTCAATGAAAACTGGGATAGACTTCAAGAGCAGGGGACTCTGCTTAAAAATAGTGTAGATGAGGACTCTATCGCCTCTGTTGTCTCTCGCTGGACACATATTCCTGTGAGTAAGATGCTTGAGTCTGAACAGGCGAAGATTCTTCATGTAGAAGATGAGTTGAACAAAACTGTTATAGGGCAGGGTAAGGCTACTCATGCCGTTGCTCGTGCCATCAAACGTAACAAGGCTGGACTAAGTGATGAGAACTCACCTATCGGTAGTTTTCTCTTTTTAGGACCTACTGGTGTTGGTAAAACTCAGACTGCTAAGACTTTAGCAAATTTCCTCTTTGATAGCGAAGAGGCACTTATACGAATAGATATGAGTGAGTATATGGAGAAGCATGCAGTCTCGCGTTTAGTGGGTGCAGCACCGGGGTATGTAGGATATGAAGAGGGTGGTCAGCTCACTGAAGCCGTTCGCCGTAAACCATACTCTGTTATCCTTTTTGATGAGGTAGAAAAAGCACATCCAGATGTTTTTAATATGCTTCTTCAAGTGCTAGATGATGGGCGTTTAACAGATAACAAAGGGGTGACAGTAGATTTTTCTAACACTATCATTATCTTAACATCGAATATAGCAAGTGATAAGATTATGGCAAATGAGCCAAGTAAAGAGCTTGATGAGATGGTTATGGCAGAACTCAAGCAGGCATTTAAACCTGAGTTTCTAAATAGACTAGATGATGTCGTTATCTTTAATGCTCTTGGTCAAGAAGAAATAGCAGGTATTGTAGATATTTTCTTCGGCGATATTGCGAAAAAAGTAAAAGATAGAGATATTACCCTTACTCTTAGCCCTGAGGCAAAAGCTTACATCGCAGAGGCTGGATTTGACCCTGTTTATGGTGCTAGACCTCTTAAACGTGCTTTGTATGAGATAGTTGAAGATAGACTTGCTGACCTTATTTTAGGTGGAAAAGTTGTTGAGGGAAGTAGTGTGGAGTTTGTAAAAAGTGGTGAGGATATAGAAGTTTTAGTATCTTAACC
>JALUKS010000025.1 GCA_027056465.1 Sulfurimonas sp. | reverse complement strand
TAGGTGTAAAAGCTGGACCATCTATGGACCCAGAGGATTTAGTAAAACTTTGTGCAGAACTTAATCCTGAAAACGAAGCGGGTCGATTAAATGTTATCGTTCGTATGGGTGCTGGAAAAGTTGGTGGTGATAGAGAAAATGGTGGTATGCCAGCTCTCATTAGAGCAGTAGAAAAAGAGGGAATGAAAGTAGTATGGTCGTGTGACCCTATGCACGGAAATACTATCAAATCTTCAAACAACTATAAGACTCGTCCAGTAGATGCTATTCTTACTGAGATGAAAGAGTTTTTCCAAATCCACAAAGCAGAGGGGACTCATGCAGGTGGTGTTCATCTTGAGATGACAGGGAAAAATGTTACTGAGTGTATCGGTGGTAGTTTTACAGTAACTGAAGAGGATTTATCTTCTCGTTACCATACACATTGTGACCCTCGTTTAAACGCAGACCAATCTTTAGAACTTGCATTTTTAATAGCAGATTCACTTAAAGAGGCTCATAAATAGAACTATTATGCCTCTCTTTTTGAGGCATAAATCTAATCCTTATCGAAGTTCGCCACCCTCACTCATCTCTGGTTTATAGTTTACTATCTTATCTCTTCCTGTTGTTTTTGCTACATAGAGTGCCGTGTCAGCAAATTTGATAGCTTTCCAAATTGTATCTCCATCTGTAGGAAAATTAGCTATACCAATACTGAGTGTTTTGCTAAGTGTTTCACCATTACCTACATCAAACACAAGCTGTGCAAAACTTTCATGAATCTTCTTTGCAACTAGCTGTGTGCCTTCCTTATCCGTATTGTGAAGAAGAATAACAAACTCCTCTCCACCATAACGAATAGCGAGATCAGACTCTCTAATACTTGATCGAAGAAGTTCACCAATAGCTACGATGACCTTATCTCCAACATCATGTCCATAAGTGTCATTAACCATTTTAAAGAAATCAACATCTAGCATCATAACACTATATGTTTGCTTATCTCTAGTTGCTTGTTGCATCACTTGATCTATAAACTCTTCTAAAAAACGTCTATTGTAAAGCCCTGTCATTCCATCACGAAGAGAGGTGTCTCGAAGTTGAGACATAAGAAGCTTACTCTCTATTACAGGCTTTGCTGCTTCGAGATAGTTTCTTATACTTGGGATTTTAGCATTGATACTGTTTATATCTGCCTTATTCTCTGTACTAAGAGAGAGGATAAGTGCATTATCATCATTAATAGTAAATGGTATGCAGATATAATTTTTATGATTAGTGTCACATAAATCACAATTTTGACATAGCTTATCAAAGTCAGTTGAAATAATATCTGTTTGCGTTCTATAAGCTCGACAGAGTCCTGCATCGTTATCTATCTCTTTGTGACAGATGGCTGGTTCCTCTGAACTAAAAATAAGATTTCTTCTGTTTTTCCTCGTATCAATTTCATAGAGGCTTAAATGTTTAAGATTGTACTTATTTTTTAAAACAGCAACAATCCGAGTATAAACTAACTCTTTTGAGTCATCAAGCTCAATAGTCTTTTTAAATTTATAAATATCTGAGAGCTCTTTTATAATTGTTTTAGCCTCATAGAGTGGGTCATTTCCTGAAACAGTTCCTTGTGGTATAAAAGTAGCAAGGTTATATTTAATATCCCCAAAGGTGCTCTGCATCTTTTTGAAAAGTTCATTCATCTGTAGTGCTATATCTCCACCTTCGCCACCTACAGTTGTCTCGAACTCATGAGTAAAGTCTCCACTATATGCTTTTTTGATTCCAGTTTGAATATTTGAGAAGAGTTTCATATAGGGTGTAATATAACGATTAATTAGGTATAAAACTATGAGAATAAAAATAAGATTGAGTGAAATGATTTTTGTAATTGCAAAAATACCATTGCTTCTCATCCCAGAAATATTAAGTTCCATACTAATAGCACCAAGTGTATCACCCGCATTTACATTGTGACACTCAAGGCATTTTGCACTATTGTTTGTAATAATTGCATTATATGGTATGGTTACTCTAAGCATTGTCTTATCTGCTGTTTCATCTATTTGGTTAATAGCTTTACCATTAGAGAGAACTTTTTTATCTATGGCATCACGAACTGTTTCACTATGAAAACCTTTGCCATACTGTTTGATAACATTTTGAGAGCGTACAATCCAAAGAGATTTTATATACTCGTTATTTGTTGAAATTTGGTCAAGAAAGTATTGGCGTTTATCCATAATGCCATTAACCATGTGAGCAGTGAGACCATCTTTGACTACTGCAGCAACCATTTTAGCTTTCTCTTTAGCATTGATTATACTGTAGTTACGAAAGTTTAAACCAACATTGATAATTGTTGCACCAGTAAGAAGTAGAAGCATAATGGTTACAATGAGGAGAAGTTTTTGTTTTGTTTGCATAGAGTTTACTTTGTGTTATAATACTATATTATAACCAAAGCTATCTAAGATGAAAATAAAAAGAGCTTAATTACTCCACTGTAACACTTTTTGCAAGATTACGTGGCATATCTACATCATTTCCAAGGCGTATAGAGATTTCTAGGGAGAGTATCTGCACTGCAACCATCATCTCAAAGAACTCTAGCATATAGTCACTGCATCTATCAATGGCTATAAAATCATCAGCTTTATCAAAATCTACAGCACTAATAGCACAGATAGTACTATCTCTTGCACTTAGCTCTTCGACATTTGATTTTGCTTTGTCATAGAGAAGATGTTGAGGAAGTAGGGCTATTGTAAAAAGTTCAGGGTCAGCCAACGCGATAGGACCATGCTTCATCTCTCCACTAGGGTATCCCTCAGCATGAAGATAGGAGATCTCTTTGAGTTTTAAAGCCCCCTCTAATGCAAGAGGATAAAAAACATCACGCCCTATAAAGAAAAAACCATGTCCGTGTAGGTAGCGCTTAGAGAGGCGTTTGATGCGCTCATGCATAGCATCACTCACTTTTACAGAGGCTGGCACTTCACGAAGTAAGGCAATTTGTCTTGTTATCTCTTCGCTAGAAAGAGCATTGTTTCTCCCCGAAAGATAGAGTGAAAGCATCCAAAAAACTGTTACTTGTGTAGCAAAGGCTTTTGTTGAAGCGACCCCTTTTTCTACACCTGCACGAGTGAGTATGCAAGCATCAGCTAAACGCACCATCGAAGAGTTATCGACGTTACAGATGACCAGCGTTTTTAATCCCGCTTTTTTTGCCATTTTGAGAGTTTCAAGTGTGTCGGCAGTCTCGCCACTTTGAGAGATAACTACAAAGAGCGTATCTTTTGTCATGATAGGTTCACGGTATCGAAACTCAGAAGCGACTTCTATGCTTGTCTTGATTTTCGAGTAGCGTTCAAAGAGATAAGTCGCTGTAAGAGCAGAGTGGTAAGATGTACCACATGCACAGAGTTTTATCTCATTTATGCCATCAAAGAGAGTAGGGTCAAGCTCATCAAAAACTACTGCATCATCATGAAGACGACCAAGAAGTGTATCGGCGATAACAGTTCCCTGCTCGTAAATCTCTTTCTCCATAAAAAATCTAAAACCATCTTTTTGTGCAGAGAGCTTATTTGTGCTCAGTGCTTGAAACGCAGGAGCTTTTTTCTTGCCATCTTTTGAAAAGAGTGCAATTTCCTTAGGTGTTACATATCCAAAATCACCATCATCAAAGTAGTTTACCTCTGTGCAGTGTCCTATAAGTGGTGTATCAGAAGAGGCAAAATACTTCTCATTTTCTGCATTGACTCCTACAAGCATAGGACTTCCCTGTTTGGCAAAGAAGATACTCTCCTCTTCGCGTTTTGTTACAAGTAAAATAGCATAAGCACCCTCAAGTTGTGAGATGGTTTTTTCAAAGGCTTCAAACGCAGAGCTAGCACTTTTGAGATTTTTCTCAAACTGGTGTACGATGACCTCCGTATCTGTCTGACTTAAAAAGGTAACACCATCAGCAATAAGCTCTTTTTTGAGTGTAGCATAGTTTTCGATGATACCATTATGAACAACATAAGATTCACTCCCAATATGGGGATGAGCATTAAGCTCTGTCGGTTTCCCATGAGTTGCCCATCGAGTATGCCCTATGCCTATAGAGAATTTATCTGTGATAAAATCTTTTGTCTTCTCCTCTAGGTTTACAAGTTTACCCGTTGCTTTAAAACTGTTAAAGTGACCCTCTTGAAGTACGGCGATGCCTGCACTGTCATAACCACGATACTCAAGCTCTTTAAGCCCATCAAGTAAAATTTCTTTCGAGTTCTTGTTCCCTAGATAACCAACTATTCCACACATATTTTTTCCTTATTTGACTAACATCTTATAAATATTTTCAACATTATTGCATATATTACTATTTTTGTCCATTAAAAAGCTATCTCTGACCTTATGTTTACTAGAGTGTATCTTTGCTGTGACAATATTTATGCCCAACTCCTCAAAGCAGTACATCATAAAGCCAAGCAGTCCACTCTGATTTTTTGTATGGATGAGTATCTCGGCATGTGTGAGTGAGTGATCACAATCAAGAGTAATCTCCTCGCGTTTAATCTCGACATTTTTATGGCTTACCTCTCTGCTCATATCAAATGCAGCGTCTATCTTCTCCTGTACCTCTATGAGTTCATTTCCCGTAACATTTTGTAGAAAATCTATCTTAAAGTATTTGATACCATCAAAGAGGGTGAAAATCTCCATATTTGCGACACTTAAATGTGAAAGAGAAGCTAAAAGGTAGCCAATATTAAGCGGGATTTTTCTGTAAATCTCTATGGTAAGTGAGTGCTCATTTTTTGTGGTAAAACTATACTTTTGCGTCTCTCTAGCGAGTTTAACAATCTCTAAAATATTTTGAGGTGTATGCTTAAAAAAGAAGAGATTAGACTCTATGCTGAGTATCTTCTTCTGTATCGAGCGTGGCAACTTCTTGAAAGCATCAAGATTACGGACTCTATTTTCGATGATAAGGCGTTTCTTCGCATCGGTAATACGGTTGCTATTTTGAGCAACTTCTAAGGCACTTCTGTAGAGGTCAAGAAGTAGTTTTGCATTAAAAGAGTTATACGTCTCTCCACCTACACCTTTAATATCTGCATAGGTGAGGATATAGAGCATATTGAGATTTTTTATATCATCTATCTTTGACATAAATCTGTAGAGAGTTTTTTCGTTATAGATATTTTCTTTAAACGCGACACTGCTCATAAGTATGTGATGTTTGATAAGTGTTACCCCACGGCTCTGCAAATCTTCGCTCATCTTCATATCTCGTAAAAATGGCACGATAAGCTTTGCACCCACTTCAGCATGATCTTGTTTACGACCTTTTCCCGCGTCATGGAAGAGAACTATTATCTTCATAAGAACTCTCTCTTCAGCTGAAAGCTCTTGATAGAGTGACTCTATAAAAGGTTCTTGGATGTTCTCTAATGCGCGAACAGACTCGATAGAGTGAATATCTACTGGGTAGTGGTGGTAGCCATCAAACTGTGGGAGGTGAAGCACTTTTTTGAAGTTCTCAAAAAGCTCCCCTAAAATCCCAGCATCAT
>JALUKS010000024.1 GCA_027056465.1 Sulfurimonas sp. | reverse complement strand
TACTCAAGAAGATATTAAAACTCAGTTTTTACCTTACCTTGATGGTGTTGATTTAGAGAGACTTAAAAACTTTTATAATGGTTATAACTTCTTAAAAGATGATATTTATAACCCTTTTGATATTTTGCAGTTTATTACGAATGCTAAACTCTATAAAAACTACTGGTTTGTCACAGGAACACCCACTTTTCTTATAAAACTGATAGAGAAAAACAATTATTTTTTACCAAATCTAAGTAACTTAGTAGTAGATGAAAAACTTTTAGATAGCTTCGATATTGAGAACTTAGATTTAGAGGTTATTTTATATCAGAGTGGGTATTTGACTATTGAAAAGATAGAAGAGACACTCTTTGGTTCAATAGAATATAAACTAAAAATACCAAACATTGAAGTCAAGCAATCTTTATATGATGTTATCATAGAGTTTATGACAAAAAACAATAAACCAAATATCTACAAAACACCTCTTTATAAATCGTTGATAGAGGGTGATTTAGAAAAATTTAAAGAGAGTCTCATCTCACTCTTCGCATCTATACCCTATAACAACTTCACAAAAAATGATATGCAAGAGTATGAAGGTTTTTATGCAAGTGTAGTCTACACCTACTTACAATCTTTGGGTATCAAAATTATAGGTGAAGATGTGACAAACAAAGGTCGCATAGATTTAAGCTGTTTTATAGCAGATAAAATCTACATCATAGAGTTTAAAGTAGATGCGAAAAAAGAGGGTGAAGCCTTAGAGCAAATTAAGCATAAAAACTATGCTAAAAAGTATCTTACACAGAGTGATGCAATATATTTGGTGGGGATAGAGTTTGATTCTGCTGAGAAAAACATTAGCTATTTTGAGTTTGAGAGAGTGCAATAATGCTTTTATATGTCCACATCCCATTTTGCGACTCCAAATGTTCCTACTGTGCTTTTAACTCCTATGTCGATAAGTTTCATCTTAAACACGACTATATGGTTGCTCTTGTCAAACAGATGCGTTTTGAGCTTGAGAGGTTTGTAGCAACTCCTCACTCTATAGAGACACTCTTTATAGGTGGAGGTACTCCCTCGACAGTAGCCCCAAAGCTCTATGCTCCTCTCTTTGAACTCCTTAAACCTTATCTTCAAAAAGGGTGCGAGATAACCAGTGAAGCTAATCCTAATAGTGCGACTTATGAGTGGCTTCAAGGTATGAGAGAGCTTGGTGTTAATCGTATCAGCTTTGGAGTGCAGAGTTTTGATGCAAAAAAACTCAAACTACTCAATCGGGCGCATACTCCAGAAATGGCAAAAGATGCCCTGCTCAATGCTGAAAAACTGGGCTATGAAAATCTCTCACTAGACCTCATTTATGCAACTCTAGGAGATACGAAAGAGCTTTTAGAAAAAGATATAGCGATGGCGTTTTCTCTGCCTATCAATCATCTAAGTGCCTATGCTCTTACCATTGAAGAGGGGACTGCATTTGCCTCTAAGCCTCAGATGAGTAGTGAGCAACTCGCACTCACTTCATGGATTTTTGAGACCATAAAGTCTCATGGCTTTAAGCAGTATGAGATAAGTAACTTCGGCACTTATGAGTCTGCACATAACAAGGGCTACTGGCTCTATAAAGATTATATGGGTGTGGGTGCTGGGGCAGTTGGTAAGCTTGGGCTTACTCGTTTTTACCCAACTCCCATCATAGAAGAGTATATAAAAAATCCTCTTGCTATCAAAGAGGAGCAATTAGAGGAGGAGGATAAAAAGATTGAACAGATATTTTTAGGAATGCGTTCTTGCGTTGGTGTTCATAAAAATCTACTCTCTAAGAATGAGTCCAAACAGGCTCATATTTTACTCAAAGAGGGGAAACTTCTCTTAGATGGAGAGACTTTTGAGAATCCTGACTACCTCTTAGCCGATGAAATTGCTCTCTTTTTAACTGCATAATCGCCTTTTAATCATTCTTTAGATAAAATCATCAAAATTATATAAAGGTTTGCTATGTTTGGTATGGGTTTTACCGAGATACTTCTTATCGCTGTTATTGCTATTCTTTTTTTAGGTCCTGATAAACTTCCAGGTGCTATGGTAGATATTGCTAAATTTTTTCGTAGTGCTAAAGATGCTATAAGCAGTGTCCAAAACAGTTTTGAAGAGGAGATACATGTCTCTGAAATCAAAAAAGAGGCACTTGCTTATAAAAAACAGCTTGAAGAAGCTACAGATATAAAAAGACATGTCAATGCCGAGTTTGATTCTCTTGCTTCTGCTCTTGATGATGTTGAGATTCACAAACCTAAGAAAATAGAAGAAGATGTACCACAAGAGGTAACTTTTAAAAAGAGTAAAAAGAAGAAAGAAGAAAAAGAGGAGATGAGTAATGTTTAGTGAACTTCATCCCCATCTTGTAGAACTTAGAAAACGTCTTGCTATCTCTGCTGCTAGTCTCATCGTAATGTTCTTTGTAATGTTCTTTTTTCATGAAGCACTTCTTAGCTGGATGGTAGAACCTCTCAATGATGCACTTATTTCTGTAGGAAAAGTATCAGTTCATGCAGCAAATGGAATGATCACTACTTCTCAAGTTGGTGGTGCATTTTTCGTAGCGCTGAAAGTAGCATTTTTTGCGGCTATCATGGGAGCATTTCCTATTATCCTTTCACAAATATGGTTTTTTATCGCACCGGGGCTTTATGCAAATGAGAAAAAAATGGTTATTCCTTTTGTTCTTGGTGGTACGATTATGTTTGCGAGTGGTGTACTCTTTGCCTACTATGTTGTTACCCCTTTTGGATTTGATTTTCTTATTACCTTTGGTAGTTTTAAGTTTACCCCTCTTATCAACATCGAAGATTATGTCGGCTTTTTCACTAAAATAATGTTTGGTTTTGGACTGGCGTTTCAACTCCCTGTATTTGCCTACTTTTTAGCACTTTTAGGTCTTGTCAATGATAAACAGATGATGGCATTTTTCAAGTATGCTATCGTTATTATCTTTATAGTCGCAGCACTTCTAACCCCTCCTGATGTTCTTACCCAACTTCTTATGGCTGGA
Organism: Sulfurimonas sp.; assembly: GCA_027056465.1. Taxonomy (GTDB): domain Bacteria; phylum Campylobacterota; class Campylobacteria; order Campylobacterales; family Sulfurimonadaceae; genus Sulfurimonas. Next base: position 2,544 of record JALUKS010000024.1, on the reverse strand, counting down.
CCACTTATCATACTCTATGGAGTCTCTATTCTCATTGTAAAAGCTGTGAATCCTGCTACTAAAGAAGATGAAGATGAAGAACTTGAGGAAAATGAAGAGCAAAAAGAGCTTGAAGAAGAAACCGAAACAACAAAAGAACCAAAGCAGTAACACTTATGCAAAAAGCAAAAGAGTTACTCACTAAGAGCTATGACTTCACTCTCCCAGAGGAGCTCATAGCCACACACCCTGCCTCACCACGTGACCATGCAAAACTTCTTGTTTATGAGCGAGAGACTGACACTATCACTCATACTTACTTTTATGATTTTGAAAAATATATTCCAAAAGGGTCTGCTCTTCTTTTTAATAACACAAAGGTTATAAAAGCTAGACTTTTTGGGCATAAGCCCAGTGGTGGTAAGATAGAACTTCTCATAAACAGAGCTTTAAATGCCAAGGATATAAATGTCTATATCCGTGGAAAAGTTAAAGTAGATACAACTCTAAACTTTGATGAAAATTTGATAGCAAAAGTGATAGCACTTCATGAAGATGGGAGTCGAGAAGTAAATTTTTATCAAGATGAAAAAATGTTGCGTTTTGAAGAGTTACTTCCTATCATAGAAAAGATAGGGCATATCCCTCTCCCTCCTTATATACAGCGTGCTGATGAAGAGGAAGATGCAGATGAATACCAAAGTGTTTTTGCCAAGGAAGAGGGAGCAGTAGCAGCACCTACAGCATCTCTACACTTTACCGATGAACAATACGAGAAAGTTTGTAGGAACTTTAAGCATGCCTCTCTTACATTACATGTAGGAAGTGGCACTTTTAAGCCTGTCGATGCTGAGATTATTACTGATCACCCTATGCACTCTGAGTATTACGACATATCAGAAGAAGCAAAAGCTATTCTTGACTCAGATACAGCTATCCTTAGTATAGGAACAACATCTACAAGAACAGTAGAATTTTATGATAAACATGGAAAGATACAGAGGGGTGAAGCAAATCTCTTCTTACATCCTCAAAACAGACCAAGCCGAGTAAATCATCTACTCACAAATTTTCACCTACCGAAATCGACACTACTTATGTTAGTTGCTTCATTTGTGGGACTAGAAAAAACGCAGGAGTTATATGCTGAAGCCATAAAAGAGAAGTATAGATTCTACTCTTATGGCGATGCTATGTTGATTATTTAAAAGCAGAGCAACACGAACTTAGTCCATCTGCCATTTAAAGATTAAACTTCCATAAGCTTGTACAATGTTGTCTATTCTGTATGTTCTACCATTAATAGTATTGTCAGCTTGGACACTCATAACACGACCACCCAGTTCTAAATCAACTGAATCTCCGAGGTGAATATTAGCACCTAAGTCTCCACCAAAATAGGGGTCGGAGAAAGTACGAGAAAATGTTTCTTCAATGCCATTAGCACCTTTAGCTCTTACCTTGACATTCATTAGACCACCATTTGCCCCTAGATAGATATTAAAAACTTTTGTGACATTAAATTTATATTGAATAGCTAAACCATAAGTTACAAGGTAGTCATATTGAGAACTCGCATCAAAGAAATAATTACCAGAGATAAAAACTCTATAGTCTTCAGTCTCAGCACCTATCTTAAGGCCAACATTTTCTAAAGAAACAGAACCTTGAGTATTATTAGTTTTTACACCATTTTCATAATCAAGACTGCTATAACCACCTTCAATACCTACTAAAGATTTTGTTTGAGAGTAAAAGTTCTCATTCGCAAAACTTACACTGCTAAGAAGTAAAGAACTTACTACTAGCATACTTTTTATTTTATTTTTCATTTTATTCCTTTTAAAACTCTCTACTAGGTAATACATTCGTAAGTTGAAGTACTCCAGAATTATCAGAGTTTGTGATATTTACATCAACATATCCAACTCCACCTGTATCATTACCATTTCCATCTACACACGAAGTGATATTTTGATCCATTGAACTACCGATAATGTCAAATGTATTTCCATCTCCACTTATTTCTACTGCATATCCAAAGTTTGCATTTTTATAATACTCTACAGTATCGCTTATTGTAACAAGTAGTCTTCTAACACCAGTATACCCTTTTGCAAAACTATAAGAACCACCAGTTAAACCACTACCTCGTAGAGTTGACTTTCGTCCTAAACCAATTTTTACTGCCGTGTTATTGTTTTCTCCTACCAAATTTGTCCATAGAACAATGCTTTTCCCAACTAAATAGTAATCATATTCTATCTGAATAATCATACTGCCATTACTACCAAGGGTATTATTTCCATCTTTTGCATAGACATTCGCAACAGTAGGTGAACCATCACATACTTCATTACGGAAGTTATGTCCTACTGCATACCCGAGTCCTGAAATATCTGTTCCATTATAATCATCGCTTAGTTCAAGTTCACTAGAACTATTTATATTGCTGATATCCCATTTACCAAAAGCATTAAATCTATAACCATCCCCACCAAATAGTACTAATTTATCGTTAGTTATATCTACATTGTCAAATGCATCATAAGCAGATTTAAAAGT
>JALUKS010000023.1 GCA_027056465.1 Sulfurimonas sp. | reverse complement strand
GCTTAGTCTCTTTTTTAATGATTTCAGTTTTTGGCGTTTTTCTTACATCAAAGTGAGGTACTTTTGTAGCAGTTCCTACCTCTAAACTCTCCAAAACCTTTTTCATATTTGTTTTCACTTCATCAAGAGTTAAGTCACCACCAACTACAACTATAGCACGAGAAAGCACGATATGTTCAGAGATAAACTTCTTCACATCGGCAAGTGTTATGCTTTTTACACTTACTATCGTACCACTTGATGGCTCGCCTAAAACAGTATCTGCAAACATAATCTTTTTGAGTGCATTTCCTGCGATATAGTCAAAATCATTCTCTTTACTGCTCAAACTTCCAAGAGTCATTGTTTGGATTTTGCTGATACTCTCTTTTGAGTAGTTGGGGTCTTTAAGGAGGGCTGTAAGATTTTTAAGAGCGTTTGCATACTCCTCTTTAAGTGAACTTACCTCCATTACAAATGTCTCGGTTCCTGCATGAGAGGAGATATTGATAGCTTTAGATTCCAACTTCTCTGCATAAGCATTAGAACCTAAAGTTTTTGTTCCCTCATTTAAAAGCTTTGCAGAAAACTTCGCAAGCCCTGCTTTTTTTGTGTCACTAATGCTTCCACTATCGGTAAATACAATCTGTGTAGTCACGATAGGAAGTCTTTTATCCTCTTCAAATATCACGGGGATATTGACACCTTTTATCTCGATATGCTCTATTTTTGCTGCCATAAGTAGTTGTCCTAGTAGTAAAAGTATTGGTAATAGTTTCATAGTTTACTCAAATATCTCTAAAGTTTCATAAGCAGTATTTCTCACTGCTGGTGTTTCATCTATATCACGGATGAGCTGTATCATCTCCTCTTTTGCCATCGCATACGCGGCACCAGCAGAGCTTACAACATTTTCTTCCATCATAGTAGAACCTAAATCATTCGCTCCAAAACGCAGAGCCATCTGTCCGATATATGGACCTTGTGTTACCCAAGAGCTTTGAATATTTGGCACATTATCTAAGTATAGTCGTGCCACGGCAAGTAGACGCAGGTAACGGTTTGCAGAGGGTTTTTCCATATCTGGTATTTGTGCTAAGAGTTCCGTGTTTTTACTCTGAAAACTCCACATGATAAACGCACGAAATCCACCTGTCTCATCTTGCAAGTTACGTACCATATCAAAGTGATCGATGATATCCTCATCACTCTCAACCGTTCCATACATCATAGTAGCTGTACTCATGATACCAAGTTTATGTGCTTGACGGTGGACATCTACCCAAACTTCGGCATCTATTTTCTTAGGAGCGATGATATCTCGAACCCTGTCACTTAGTATCTCAGCACCTGCACCAGGAATAGAAGCAAGTCCTTTTGCCTTCAAACGCGAGAGCACCTCTTGAATAGTGATACGAGAGACCTTAGCGATAAAATCAAGCTCGATAGATGAAAATCCATGAATAGTAATAGTAGGATATTTTGTATGAATATGCGCAACCAAATCCTCATACCACTCAATCTTGAGCTTAGGATGTACACCACCTTGAAAAAGTATCTGTGTGCCACC
>JALUKS010000022.1 GCA_027056465.1 Sulfurimonas sp. | reverse complement strand
GCGAGATAACATCTACTGGAAGTGTGAAGTCTCCTGCTGTGTAGATAGCGGGATTTATCCCTGTAGGGAGTTTCGCTTTAGCGATGCTAAGTGCATTTGCCACATCAACTGCCGCTGCGTTTAAGCCTTTACCATAATCAAAATCTGCTTTTACGATAGAGTAGTTTGCCACATTTATACTGCTTACATCTGTTACAAGCCCTAAGCGAGAAATCTCCTGCTCAATAGGCTTAGAGACAGTAGATGCAGCGACTTGAGCTGTAGCCCCAGGGACTTGTGTGATGACAATAACCTCTGGAGGATTTGCATCAGGAAAGAGGTTTTTAGGGAGTGTTACAAGCCCAATAATCCCCATAATAAAAAACGCCGCAATAAGTGAATAGAGCAGATAGGGGCGTCTATAAAAAAATTCAAACATCATTTACTCCTTAATACTCAGTGCATAACCACTAAGAAGTTTAAGTAGAATATCTGGCTTTGCAATCACAAGCTTTTTACCCTCTAGCTCATCAGAAACGACAACCCCTTGCTCCGCACTCTCTAAGATATGTACCTCTTGTGCTTCTGCTTTGTTGCCTTTTACGACTAAAACATAAGTTTTTCCATTTCGGTTTAAGATGGCATTAAATGGAAGTTGTATCCCTTTTTGATGGTAAGTGATAACATCTACTTGCACTCTATCGCCACTAATGAGCTTGCTATCTCCAGTATAGACTTTATACTCTGCTAAACCGTGAAAAGTGCTACCTAGTGGCATTGCACTATACTCTTTCTTGTTGAGAATAACACCCTCGACAGGGAGATCAGTAGGGACACGAAGCATCAAGTAAAAGCCATTTTTTGAGCTAATTGCAAGGAGTGGATGGCTAGGTGTACTTAGCGTTCCTCTACTAGCAAAAGTTTTTGCGATGATACCATTGACAGGGGAGGTGATTGCCGCATACGAGAGATTGTTCTGTAGCTCTATCTCTTTTTGTTTGAGTGCATTGAGGTTTGCCTCTGCACTGGCTATCATAGTTGCCTCTTTTTGAGACTCCTCTATTGAAGCCCCTTGCACTTTGAGTAGGTCAAGTGTGCGTTTGTGTGTAGACTTTAAGTTCTCTAAGGCGACTTTTGCTGCTGCTATCTGTTCTTTGATACTTTTAAGAGAACTTTTGATATTTGTGATATCAAGCTTAACAACTACTTCTCCCTTTTTGACACTAGTACCACTTGGTGTAATTGATAAGACTCTCGCTGCTATACGAGGGGCGAGTTTCACATCCTTATCGTTGGCAACTTCTGCTAAAAATGGTAATGTCAGTTCTACCTCGGCTAATTTTGGTGTGATCGTTTGAGTAACTATGGGGTAGATTTTTGCTATGGGTTGTGCGGCATCTTTAGCTTTTGCATCTTTAACAGCTTTAACACCACCTACTACGAGTCCTGCGACTACTACGGCACCTATTGTTATCTTTATATATTTATTCATTTTACCATCTCCTCAATGTTATTTGCATAGATTACGGCTAACTCCATAAGGGTTTGCCATTTTTGTGCTTGGGTTTTATAGAGCTTTGCAGATGCAGCAACTACATCATCTTCATATCTTAGATACTCTTCTGTTGAGAGTCTGCCACTTGTGTAATTGACTTTTGCAATCTTTAAAAGTTTCTCTTTATTAGCTATACTTTTTTGTGAAAGTTTTAGAGAGTTTTCTAAAAGAGGCAGAGAATTTTGAAGCATTTTTGCTTTTGAACTAAGCTCCTCTTCGAGTTTTTGATACTCTACTTTATCTTGATGCATCTGAATTTTAGATTTTTTAATCTCTGTATAATCTCCCATTGCAAGAAGTGGAATATTAAGTATAACACCTACATTTCCATAATTTTCATTCACCTTCTTGTCATTGTTATATGCTTTTGCTTGAGAGAAAGTGTAGTTACCATAAGCAACCAGTGTTGGATAGAGTTTCTCTTTTTGTGCATCAATATCAAGACGATTTGCCTCTATCTTGAGTTTAAGTGGAGAGAGAGATTCTATAGTGTCTGATGTTTGGATTGAATTTACTTCCTGCATCTGTATTGGTGATTCAAGAGTGATACCTGTAAGAGAGCGGATACTATTTATAAGTTGCTCTTTTTGTAGAGCAATTGAGTTTTTGGTTATATCAATTTGATTTATATTATCATCAATTTTATAGAGTGCTGATGCTGGAGAGCGACCATTATCTACTTTTATCTGTATAGTTTTTTGTGTCTCTAAAAGAGATTTTTTCTTTAAATCAAGGGATTTATCTAACTCTACTAGGTAAAGGTAGTTAGCATTTGCCCCAACTATGACAGCTTCATTTTTAAGGAGATTAATTCTTTTTTTTGCCTTGGCACTCTTTTGCATCTTTTGGGCTTTGTCTGACATAGTATAGATAGACTTCACAAAGAGTGGCATAGTGAAGTTTGCACCCTCTTTCATGATGTTTTGGCTAAATGGTTGTGCAACTGCTGTATCTTTCACCATATCAAGAAGCTCATTTGGTGGTACGGGTATCATACCCGTTGCTATTGTGTAGTAGTCATACTTTGCAAAGAGACTAACAGTAGGGTAGAGCTTGGCATTTGCCATCTCTTTTGCTACTTCTGCTTGCTTAACTACCATCTCATCAGACTTTGTCTGTGCATGCTCTTTGAGAGCTGAGAAAAGGTCTGGTAGGCTTGTGGCACTAAGCAGTAGTGGAAGGCTTAGCGCGAGAAGTGATTTTCTTAACATTGTAATCCTTTTATGATTTTTTTAGAGAGTGACTCTATGATGTTTTCAAACTCTGGCTCAAGAGGTATGCTATCATCCTGTGCAAAGTTTGCTATTCTTTCACGAAGAGGTTTAGCAGTATGGCAAGAGATAAGAGGTGTGACTATCATCATTTGCACAAGAAAAGGGGACTCCTCTTCAAAGAGACTTTCAACGACACCAGCTTGTAAAATATTGGCAAGTTGTTTGATAGTTCGAGAGAGTTTCTCTGTACACTCATCTGGAAGATTTGCTGAACCATTAGAAATTTCACGTGCGAAAATAGCACTAAAATCTGGACTAGAGATAAGGAAATTCCCAAAAGTATATATATAAGCATTGAGTCTTTGGAGTGCATTGCCAGTTTGTGTAGACTCCTCTATCTTCTGTGCAAGTGCAGTAAACTCAGGACATACAACAGCTTTGTAGAGTGTTGCTTTATCTTTAAAGTGATAATAGATAGCAGGTTTCGTAATCCCACACTCTTTCGCAACAGACTCTAAACAGGTGAGTTCATAGCCTTTTTGTGAAAATGATTTTCGAGAGTGCTCGATAATCAACTCTTTTTTTGAAACTTTTGCCACTTTCTCTTCTCCTTACTGAACGGTAAGTAAAATTATAGAGCAGTTAAGCTTTTGTTATACTGAATAATTATTCGAGTGTTTTGATTAGAGTGTAAATATTGTTTTTATGAGGTTTTGGAAGTGTTAATTGGTGGAGACGTGCGGGATCGAACCGCAGTCCTAAAGATAATTTTCTACGACGTCTACATGTTTAGAAAAGTTGTTAAAGTTTAATTTTGCTTCACACAACTTGCAAGGCTACACAAAACGAGTCTCGGGATTCATTTTAAGCTGAGACAGACTTAAAATATATCTACATAAGGGTTATACTTCAAATCCGACTTATCTAGAGTCCATCGGTGAAGCAGCCCGTCCTCTAAGAGGGGGTAAAACTTAAGCTACTGCTAAAGCTGGGCGATAATTTGTATTGTTTGCGTTTAAGCAATTGTGAGCCGTGTAACGGAAGTGCTCAGTCCGACATGCAATCGTAGACTATTAGCTCCAGTCGAAGCCATGTCGTCCCCATAGTTGGAATTATAGCAAATATCTTGTTGTAATTCTAATAAAGTTCTTCCATAGGCTATTTTTTCTTCAGACAAGGTGGAAACAGATGAAGCAAACTGTTACTTGTAAGTTTGTTAACAACAAAGTATGTAGGAAAAAGAGTCAATGGAAGTGGTGGCCAATCTCGGAATCGAACCAAGGACACACTGATTTTCAGTCAGTTGCTCTACCGACTGAGCTAATTGGCCGTAATTTTAAAGAGCGCAATTATATCCCGTAAGTACTGAAAGGAAGCTTAGAACGGTTTATTTGAGAGAAATTTACCAATTATGCTTGTATGAGAGGGGAAAAGTAGAACGAAAGAGAGGTTCGTTTTCTATGGAGTCATGTATATGAAATTTTAGCAGAATAAGGAGGAGTAAAACAGAGATGACTTTAAGTTTTGGATAATTTGTAGTGAGATTCTTTAATTATCTGATTTTGAGACTTATGAGTGCAAGAAGGTTAGAGAGCATCGCAATAATCCAAAAACGGACAATTATTTTATTTTCTGACCAGTTTTTCATCTCAAAGTGATGATGAATAGGTGCCATAAGAAAGATTCTTTTTTTACGGATTTTATAAGATCCTACCTGTAAGATAACAGAAAGTGTTTCTATAACAAAGATAGAGCCGATAAGAAGTAAAAGTATTTCACTTTTAGAAATGATAGCTAGATAGCCGAGAAATGCACCAATACTCAAAGAGCCACTATCTCCCATAAAAACGGCAGCAGGGTGGCAGTTATGCCATAAGAAGCCGACGAGTGCTCCCATAAGTGCACTCGCAACGATGGCAACCTCTCCGACTGGAAAGTTAGGCATAAGAAGATAGGCACTGAGTGTGGCATGTCCTGTAATATAGATGATGATACTTAATGTTCCTAGTGCGACTATGGAAGGCACTGTTGCTAATCCATCAAGTCCATCGGTAAGGTTGACAGCATTTGAAGTAGCTACCATGACAAGTACCCAAAGAACAAGAGAAAAAATACCCATATCAAAAAGAGGTGTTTTTAAAAAAGGCAGATATAAGTCTGTGTTAAAGTCTGCGAAAAAGTAGAGATAGCTAGAGATGAATAGAGCAGAAATAACTTGTAAAAGTAGTTTTGTTCTCGCTTTAAGTCCAGCAAGGTTTTCATTTTTTTTGATTTTTGCAAAATCGTCTTGAAAGCCGATAAGAGAAAACAAAAAGAGAGTAATAAGTGCTCCAATCGCATATGAGTTTGAAAATTTTATAGTAAAGAGTGAAGAGATGAGAGTTGCACCAATGAAGACTATACCACCCATAGTAGGTGTTGACACTTTTTCTTTATGTCTCTCTGGTGCCCAGTCGTTTATGGGTTGGACACTTGAAGTTTTTTGTGCCCAACGGATGAATTTTGGAAGTAAAAAGAGTGTGATAAAAAGAGCTAAGAAAAAAGAGATACCCGCACGGATAGTGATATATCCTAAGATGTTTATGTGGAAAAATTCATGTAACATGTATAACAATTTATGTCCTATTAAAGATTTGTTTATAATTTTGAAGTGACATTATAGTATAATCATCTCAGAAATTCATTATATAGGAATAAAATTGAGTAAAAAAGCAATTTTAGTCATTACTGATGGTATAGGTTATTCTGAAAAAACAGAATACAATGCTTTTTACAATGCAACTAAACCAACATATGACAAGTTATTTAAAGAGACCCCTCACTCTCTTATAGATACTTTTGGTTTGAGTGTTGGTCTGCCTGAGGGGCAGATGGGAAACTCTGAAGTAGGGCATATGAGTATAGGAAGTGGTCGTGTTTTATACCAAGACCTAGTAAAAATTTCTCTTGCTTTAAGCGAAGGAACTCTTGAATCAAATGAAGTGCTTCAAGAACTCTTTAGTGAGTCAGATAGCTTACATCTTGTAGGGCTAATGAGTGATGGTGGTGTACACTCTCATATAGATCATTTTATGGGCATAGCAGAAATAGCTGCTAAAAATGGCAAAAAAGTTTTCCTACACCTTATAACAGATGGACGTGATGTCTCTCCAACATCTGCACAGAAGTATTTAGAGATAGTTTCTAAACACCTTAATAAAAATATAACGATAGCAACGATAGCAGGGCGTTTTTACTCTATGGATAGAGATAACCGTTGGGAGCGTATCAAGCATGGTTACGATGCTATGGTTAATGCTGAACCAAAAACAAATTTAAGCCCTGAGGATTATATCGCTCACTCCTATTCACTTGATGAGACTGATGAGTTTGTTAAGCCTACTGCATTTGCTAACTATAATGGTATGCAAGATGGAGATAGCGTTTTAACCATAAACTTTAGAAGTGATAGAATGCGTGAGATGGTTACTGCTCTAGGGGCTGAGGAGTTTAGTGGTTTTAATCGAGAGAAATTATCTCTTTATATCGCTACTATAACAGAATATGACAAGAGTTTTACTTATCCAGTTCTTTTTAAAAAAGATGTACCGAAGAATACCCTTGCTGAGGTGATAGCAAACGCAGGATTGAAGCAGTTGCATACAGCTGAGACTGAGAAGTATGCCCATGTGACATTTTTCTTTAATGGTGGTATAGATGAACCCTATCAAAATGAAACGCGAGTACTTATTCCGAGTCCTGATGTAAAGACGTACGATATGCAACCTGAGATGAGTTGTTCTGCTGTAGGTAAAGCAGTTTTAGATGCTATAGATGCTGAGTATGACTTTATCGTGGTAAACTTTGCTAATGGTGATATGGTAGGGCATACTGGAGATATAGAGGCTGCAAAGAAAGCAGTGAGTGCAGTAGATGAGCAACTTGGAAAGATTGTTACAAAGGCTAAAGAGAACGAATATGCCTTAGTGATTACCTCTGATCATGGAAACTGTGAAGAGATGAAAGATAGTGATGGTAATGTATTAACAAATCATACAGTCGGAAAAGTGTGGTGTTTTGTGGAAGCTGATGGTGTCTCTAAAGTAGAAGCGGGTGCACTTAATAACATAGCACCTACCGTGCTTACTCTGATGGGACTTGAGATTCCAAAAGAGATGGATCACAGTTTAATCTAAATAAATATAAGGAAGAAAAATGAAATTTAGTGGAAAAAATGTTTTAGTAACAGGTGCAAGTCGTGGTATAGGTGCTGAAATAGCAAAAACTTTAGCAGGTTTTGGTCTGAAAGTATGGATTAACTATAGAAGTGGTGCTGTTGCAGCTGATGGTGTCAAAGATGAGATAGAAGCTGCTGGCGGGAGTGCTGCTGTTATCGGGTTTGATGTAAGTGACGAGGCTGCATTTATTGATGCAGTGAAGAGTATTGTCGATAGTGATGGCGAACTCTCTTATCTTGTAAACAATGCAGGTATCACAAACGATAAACTTGCTCTTCGTATGAAAACAGAGGATTTCCTCTCTGTGATAAACGCGAACCTCACATCTACTTTTATAGGAAGTCGTGAGTTTTTTAAAGCAGCTAGAAAGAAGAAGTTTGGTAGTGTTGTAAATATCGCTTCTATAGTTGGTGAGACAGGAAACGCAGGGCAGACAAACTATACTGCAAGTAAGGGTGGTGTAATAGCGATGACAAAATCATTTGCACTTGAAGCAGCTACGAGTGGTATTCGTTATAATAGTATAACACCAGGATTTATCTCTACAGAGATGACAGAGGGGCTTAATGATGAGGTAAAAAATGCCTTAAATGCAAAGATACCTATGAGTAGAATGGGAGAAGCAAGAGAGATAGCAGAAGCAACAGCTTTCTTACTCTCTGATCATGCAAGTTACATTACAGGTGAAACTCTCAAAGTAAATGGTGGAATGAATATGGCATAATGAGAGTTATTTAAGTTAAATTTGATATAATTACGGCGATTAAATTAAAATACAGGAGCTATAATGGCACTTATCGATGATATTAAAGAAGTAGTAGTAGAGCAATTAAGCGTTAGCGCTGATGAAGTAAAAGACGATGCAAAATTCGTAGAAGATTTAGGTGCAGACAGCCTTGATGTAGTGGAATTAGTTATGGCTCTTGAAGAAAAATTCGATATCGAAATTCCTGATGATGAAGCTGAAAAAATCGCTACAGTTGCGGATGTTGTTGCTTACGTAGAAAGCAAGTAATGTAGCTTTTGTCTAAAAAAGTAGATTTTCTACTTTTTTGGCAAATCTTTTTATAAGTTAATGTATAAACATTGATTTGTAAAAGTATTTATTAAATATTATGGAGTGTAAAGTATGAGAAGAGTAGTAGTAACTGGTTTAGGGATGATAAATTCTGTTGGAAATGATAAAGAGAGTTCTTTTAAAGCTATCTGTGATGGTGAGTGTGGTATAGACACAATCACTATTTTTGACCCAGAAAACTATTCTGTAAAAATTGCTGGTGAAGTAAAAGATTTTGACCCTGCAACTGTAATGGCTCCAAAAGAGGTGAAAAAAGCAGATAGATTTATTCACCTTGGGCTTAAAGCTGCACAAGAAGCGATGGCTGATGCAAAGATTGGCGATGATATAGATATGGAAAGATTTGGTATATCAGCTGCTTCAGGTATTGGTGGTCTTCCTTCAATCGAAAAAACTTCTAAGATTATTGAAACAAGAGGTCCTCGTCGTATCTCTCCTTTCTTTATCCCTGGTGCATTAGTGAATATGCTTGGTGGTTTTGTATCTATCGCTCATGGAACAAAAGGTCCAAACCTCTCTTCTGTAACTGCTTGTGCAGCAGGTACACATGCTATAAGTGATGCAGTAAAGACTATAATGTGTAATGGAGCAGATAGAATGCTAGTTGTTACAGCTGAGTCTGCTATTACAGGTGCGGGTGTTGGTGGTTTCGCTGCCATGAAAGCACTTTCCACAAGAAATGATGATCCAAAAACATCTTCTCGCCCTTTTGATGCAGACCGTGATGGTTTTGTAATGGGTGAAGGTGCAGCTTCTCTAGTTCTTGAAGAGTATGATGCAGCCGTGGCACGTGGTGCAAGGATTTATGGTGAGATTATCGGTTTTGGTGAGAGTGGTGATGCAAGTCATATCACTACACCTTCTCTTGATGGTCCTGGCCGTGCGATGAAAGCTGCTTATAAAATGGCGGGTGAGCCGAAGCTTGACTATATCAATGCACATGGTACTTCTACTGCAATTAACGACAAAAATGAGACTATAGCAGTTAAAAAACTTTTAGGTGATGCAGTGCCTCCAATGTCTTCTGTCAAAGGACAAATCGGTCACTGTCTTGGTGCTGCTGGTGGAATTGAAGCAGTCGTATGTCTTATGGCTATGCGAGATGGTGTCTTACCTCCGACTATTAACTACACTACCAAAGATGAGAATTGTGACTTAGATTATGTTACTGAGGGTGTTAGAGAAGCTGATGTAAATATTGCTATGAGTAACTCATTTGGTTTTGGTGGAACTAATGGTGTTCTAATTTTCAAAAAAATCTAACTAGAAGGATTTACTTTGGCTACATATTTAGACTTTGAACATAAAATAAAATTTATTCAAGAAGATATTATCTCTGCTCAGGTTCGTCATGATCTTGCAGCAGTAGAGAAACATACAAAGAATTTGGATAAACAGGTAGAAAAAATCTACTCTAACTTAAGTGATTTTCAAAAACTTCAACTTGCCCGTCACCTTGACCGACCCTATGCTCTTGATTACATAAACATTATTTTGAAAGATAAATATGAGATTCATGGTGATCGTCACTTTCGCGATGATGCTGCTATTATCTGTTATATGGGTTATATCGGTGATGAAAAAGTTATGGTTATTGGTGAGCAAAAAGGTCGTGGAACGAAGAATAAGCTTAAACGCAATTTCGGTATGCCTCATCCAGAAGGGTATAGAAAAGCACTCCGTGCAGCTAAAATGGCTGAAAAATTCGGTATGCCAATCCTTATGCTAGTAGATACTCCGGGTGCATATCCAGGTATTGGAGCAGAAGAGCGTAACCAATCAGAGGCAATTGCTAGAAACCTTTTAGAACTTGCTGAAATAAATACACCGACTATCTCTATAGTTATAGGAGAGGGTGGTTCTGGTGGAGCACTTGCTATTGGTGTTGCTGATAAATTTGCTATGATGCGTTACTCTGTATTTTCAGTTATCTCTCCTGAGGGTTGTTCGGCTATTTTATGGAGTGATCCTGCAAAAGCTGAAGTCGCAACAAATGCGATGAAAATTACACCTGTAGATCTCAAAGAGCTAGGTCTTATAGATGATATTATTGCAGAGCCACTCATTGGGGCACATCGAGAGAAAGATGCAGCTGCTCAAGCTATCTCAGAGTATTTCTTAAAAGAGGTGAAAGAGCTTAAAGCTATGAGCGATACAGAGCGAATGGATGCTCGTTATGCAAAACTTACAGCCCCAGGTGCATTCAAAGAGTAGCTTTTAGCTCTCTTTACAATCTTCTTTAGCTTCAAGAAAAGGGTCAAATTTTGGTCTTTTGAGTCTTGGAGCACTCCTTGAAAATTTTATCAAATCTTCTATATTGTTGAGACTCTCTTTTGTTGATTTAAGGCTTAAGAGAAAAAGTCCATAAGTCGTTATAACATCGCTCATAGCTCTATGGTGTTCAGGGTTTGGGTTGAGTGCAAAGGTGTCGTTAAGATAGAAGAGGGCATATCTATAAGATTTCAGAGTTCTCTCCGCAAGTGCAAGTGTACAGAGTGTACGGTTAAAAAGTGGTTTTAGCCCGACTTTGAGCATAGAGTCTGAGATAAAAGTGTAGTCAAACTTTACATCATGCGCAACAAAAATAGAGTTCCCTAAAAAAGTTCTAAACTTTTTCATCACTTTTTTGAGTTGTGGTGCATCAGCCGTATCTTCTACTCTTATCCCTGTAATCTCGGTGATGATAGGATTTATCTCATCTACTTGGACAAGTGATTCAAAGCTATCAATGATTTCACCATCTCTTATCTTCACTGCTGCAATTTCAATAATCTGATGTCTCTCAATATCTGATCCATTTGTCTCAATATCTACGATACAAAACTCAGCATTTTCAAGTTTAATATACTTTGTATCAAAGTAGAAATAGCCTTGGCGTTTGATGATATTGATACCTTTTAAGCGAGAATTTTCTAAAAACATATCTATACTTTCATCTATTTGTGATTTAAGAACTTCGAGAGGGAGACCGCGAGTTGCGAGTCGTGAGACACTTTTTGCATCTAAAGGAAAGGCTTTATTGAGCATTTTTGATAAACTCTTCTACTTTTTTGGCATCTTTTTTACCGTGACTTCTCTCAACGCCACTACTTACATCGACACCATAAAAACCATACTTTTTAAGAGAAGCGACATTGGAAGCATTTAGTCCACCTGCTAGGATGATTTTAGAACACTCTATATCTTCAAACCACTCTACATTGATGCGTTTACCAGCTCCACCATAGGCTTCACAGTAGGCATCTATAAGAGTGTATTCATCAGCTCTGTCTCTTATATCTTCGATAGATTTTGCACGAATGACTTTTATATAGGGTGTTCGCAGTGCATGACAAAGCTCCTCTGTTACTTCAAAATGTAGCTGTGCTAATGTCGCTCCAGTCTCAGAACAGATAAAATCAATATTTTCAGCTGATTCATTGACAAAAAGTGCAACTTTCTCTACGAAAGGAGGGAGTTTTGAGATAATCTCTTTTGCTTGTGTAACACTAACATAGCGAGGAGATTTCTTATAAAAAATAAATCCAAGCGCATCTGCACCTGCATCTATCGCCATCATCGCGTCTTTATAAGAGGTGATACCACAAATTTTTGTACGCATTATATCTGTAGGCTTTCTATGGCTCTCTGGCGATTTTTATGCTTAAAGACATACGATCCTGCAACCACAACATCGACACCAACCTCTTTGAGTTGTTCGATATTTTTATCGCTTACTCCCCCATCTATCTCTATGAGACAGTTAGGGTTAAGGCTATTTCTCATCTTGTTTAGGCGAGAGGCTTTTTCTATCACGGAGTCGATGAAACTCTGCCCACCAAAACCAGGGTTTACACTCATGAGAAGTATCATATCTAAATCTTTAAGGAGATATTCAATAGACTCTGGCGCTGTATGAGGGTTTAGCACTATCGCTGGTTTGATACCGAGTGAACGAATCTTCTGAATAAGACGGTGAGGATGTTTCTCCTCCTCTATATGAAAAGAGATATATTCAGGTTTGAGAGGGGCGAAGAGATCCACAAAAAAAGTGTTATTCTCTACCATGAGGTGAATATCTAAAGGTTTTGTAGCACATGAGGCTACAGCAGAGACAACAACGGGTCCAATAGTAAGGTTAGGTACAAAGTGACCATCCATTACATCGACATGGACAAAATCACATCCTGCATTACAAATCTCTTCAACATCTCGCTGAAGATTGCCAAAGTCTGCTGAGAGAATACTTGGGGCTACTTTTATCATTATACTTTACCTTGTAAGTGCTTCGCACCTAAATTTTTGAAATTATAAAACAGAGTAGCTGTTTATCTTGTTAAGAAAAAGAGAAATTTATCATTGTCAAAGGATAAGTCAACTTGCACACCTTTTTTCTCCTGTGCAACCTCTAAAAGAGCTTTGATTTCTGGGTAGGTTCTAGGTAGGGTTATATCTACACTAAGATTTTGGTCAGCAAGTAGAGTTTTGACTTTTCCTCCAACGATATTTACAAGTTCTGCAAGTGTATCAAGTATAAGTTCAGTGTCATCTGTCTCTTCTCCGATAAGCAGTTCACAAGCTTTTTTAGCAATACCTGTTGGAAATACTAAAATAACCATTCCATCAATATCCCCATAAAACCCGATTGAACTAGCAATCTGCCCCTCTGGATTTATTATAGCTATTTTATCTATTTTCGCAGCTTCTTTAACTGCTTCTGAATTTGTCATCATCTCTATCGTAGCAACAGTTGCCTCTATAAAGTTTGGAAGTTCAGTAACAATGAGCTTATTTATAACTCGTTTGTTTTTGATGTTTGCCGCACTACTTGCACCCAATTCTTTAAGCAATGCTTTATCTTGTAGAATATCATCCATCTGTTCAAAAAACATGATGCCAGAGTCCTCAAGTATCTCTTTGAACTCTTTGGGTGTCTTTTCCCAGCTCATACCAACAAAGCATATAGTTGCATTATACTCTGCACCAGAAGAAGAGAGTTTTGAGAAAAAGTTAAGTGCATGGACATTCATACTGACTACCTTATATGCATCAAAGATAAAGAGTCTAAAACCTACATTAAGTGAGTTATTATGGTAAGCGATATTAAAAGTATTTCCTACTTCTGCATCAAGAAAGGAAGAAACAGTATATATTATAGCATTTCCAGTTACACGAGTCGCTACTTTTTGTCCCATCTGTCCTAAAAATGTATCGGTAATAATAATATCATAGGCATTTTGTGCCTGAGCTTTTTCATTAAACTCTGCTAGTGTTTGTGCTATGATAGGATTATGCCCATTATCATGAAGCTCTATGGCCATGGCAGCACGTTGTGACTTGTCTTCATTGTAGAGTAGTACTTTTTTATTCTGATTTTTATAACTTGCAGAAAAAAGTCTAGCAATCTCTTGGGATTTAAAAAGAGAAAAACCAAGGTCGTCTTTGTAAAAACGCATAATTGCATTGTACTTTTTCGTATCATAGTCACAAAACCCCACTGTTGAGTGGTTTGCAGTACGAATTTTTTGAAACATTTTAACAAAGGCATCAAGTCCATTACGATTAAAAAATATAACTTTTTTAAGAGAGACTAGAATCATATCAGCATTTTGAGCAATAGTAGCTTTAATATCATCAATACTTAAAGTAGCATTACTCGAAGCACCATCTAAAAAGCCTTGTGGATTGAAAATACCTATGCCATCTTTTATAACTGCTCTCATGATATTTCCATTAGTGTAGAAAATTCTTCATAGATATCTTCAACATACTCTATCTGAAAATCAATAAAATCGTTAAGTTCTGCTTCTATGTACTTTGGCTGAGAGAGTATATAAAAAAGCAGAAGGTGCATCCACTTTCCAAGTTGATTAATCTGCTCATTTGATGCAGGTCTTACTCCAGAAGAGGCAAGTATTATTTCTGAAATACTTTGTGGCATCTCCCACTTTAGAGCAATTTTTTCACAGATTTCAAAAAGATTAATGCCACAGAGTCTTTGTAAGATAGTATTGAGGTCAATAGGATTTACACTTCTTAAAATATCTATATCGTTCTTCTTTTCACAAAAAAGTGCTTCACTTACTATAATACTTGCAGGGAGTAGAGAGATAGATGAAAGTATATCCTTATCTTCTATTTTAAGATGTGTAAGAATTTTTTGCCAATTCATGGAAAGATCTGCTTGAAGGTTATAAAAAAGGACACGATTGAGTTTGAATAAGACCCATTTTGAGGGTGAAAGAAGAGTCATCATATAGTTATAGACAGCCTGTTGTGATCCACTTACACCTAAGATACCAAATATCTGAGAAACTCCACTCACCTCTGTACGAAAACCATATATCGGTTTGTTGACAAGTACTTTAAGGTAAGTACTGAGGGCTCTGTCCTCTTGTGCTACATGGGCTGCTTTAACAAGCTCTTTGGCATTTAAAAACTGTAATGTCTCTCTGAGTGCCTTAGGTGCAGGTGGTATCTTTTCTATATAAGTTTCTATCTGTGCATTTGTTATCAAAGTTTATACTTTATGTTAATCTCTATACTTTATTAGGTGGCATTATTTTAACTATATAAATATAAAGATAATATAAAAAGGAAAAAGAAAAGAAGAATACAAGTGGCTTAAGTTCAAGTTTTGCTTCTATTTGATATAATTCGCAACTTTAAATATATTGCAAGGATATCATTATGGCAAGAAGATGTGCTATTAGTGGCAAGGGCCCTATGAGTGGAAACAATGTTTCTCACGCAAAAAACAGAACAAAGCGTCGTTTTTTATTAAACTTAAGAACAGTTCGTATCACTTTAGAAGATGGTACAACAAAAAAGATTAAGATTTCTGCAAAAGAGCTTCGTACACTTAAGAAAAATTCGTAAGTAGTAGGAGTAACTATGAATCTTTTTATGAGGATTCGTACGTTTCTTAATTGGGAGACTTCTCCCAAACCTGATCCAAAACTTCTTCCAGAAGTTTATCCACATTTAAAACCTTTTCGTTTACCTCTTATTCTCACAGTAGTTGTTATGCTCTTTGGCACTATTGGCTATGTCATTACCGATAATTTTCCAATATTTGATGCTATATATCAAACTGCTATTACCTTTACTACTGTAGGATTCGGAGAGGTACATCCCCTCTCGGATGCAGGAAAAGTATTTACAATTAACTTGATTATTGCTGGATTTGCTGTCTTTTCTAGTGCTGTGGGTATATTAGTAAATGAGCTCAACAAGGGCAAAATAGTCGCTATATTAAAGGAAAGAAGTATGTTGTATAAAATTGCTAGACTCAAAAAACACTTTGTTGTCTGTTATCATAATGATTACACTATTGAGGTGACAAAACAACTACGGGAAAATCATATTCCATTTATAGTAATAGATCCTCGCCCTGAGATTCATGAGTGGGCTGTAGAGCATAAGTATCCATACTATCTCCAAGCAGAGCCACATGCTGAACTAGCTATGTTAAAGTCTCATCTCTCCTCTGCAAAAGGGCTTATAGCACTTTCGAGTTCTATCGCAGACAATATCGCGCTAATCGCTTCGGTGAGACTCTTTGAGAAGGAGCATTCACTCCCTCGCCCCTACTATATCATCTCCTCAGCTGAGAATATGAGTGATGTAGAGAAGCTGAAAAAACTGGGTGCAGATACGGTAGTAAGTCCTACAAAACTAACAGCACAAAGAGTAAGTGCGATGGCAGCACGACCAGATATGGAAAATCTGCTAGAGGAGTTCCTCTATAAAAGTGAAAATCCTCTTGATATGCAAGAGATAGTTGTGCCTAAGTACTCATGGGCAGTACTCAAGAAGCTTAAAGAGACACATATAAGGCAGATGACAAATACCTCTGTTGTAGGTATTACTAAAAAAGATGGAAAGTTTATCAGTATGCCAAAGGGTGATGTACTGGTTACAAGTGAGTGTAAGCTTCTTATTATCGGTACACAAAAAGGTATGGATATGACAAAAGATTTAGTAAGAAACAGAGTAAAACCAAAGGAGTTGAAGTTTGTATAAGTTAAAAAAATTAGAGAGTGGTGTTTGTAGTGCTAAAGGATTTTATGCTGATGGTATAAGTGCTGGATTGAAGAGTGAAAATGCTAAAGATATGGCGTTTATCTACTCTAAAAATGAGTGTGAGATAGCTTCAATATTCACAACAAATAAGATGACAGCTGCCCCTATACGACACTTTAAGGCTAAGGGCGATTTTAAGACAAACTTTGTACTTATAAACTCTAAAAATGCAAATGC
>JALUKS010000021.1 GCA_027056465.1 Sulfurimonas sp. | reverse complement strand
ATCTATAATAAGGAGTTTCCCACCTCTGGCATAAAAACTCTCAGCAAGGTCATAGATGCTTACTCCACTCATAGCTGGATGATCACAACTTACATAGAGTTTTTTGGATACTGGCATATCAAGAGTTGAGGCATATTGAAGAAGTATTGTACTTTTTCCTGCACCTCTTGGACCTTTTATTCCTATCATTTGACCTGAAAAGTCTATCTTTGAGTAGAGCCATCTTTTGTATGTCGGTATCTCTCTGGAGAGAATTTGTGCTGATATTTTAAATAATACTTGAAGATTCATCTCTTTTCCTTATGAAGTCTAATGAGGATAATAGCATATTTAGTATGAAGTGGAGTTTACAATATGCCCAATATATTGACTCATATTATCAAGTATCTCTCTGCCTCTACGGAAACCTAAGCCACAAGCATAGTCGCTATAAAAAACGCCAGCTTGGTAGTAAAGTCCCGCATCATCTCGCACGAATGGCGTGTACTCTTGATAGATAGATTTATAGTGCGCATAGTCGCCCTCTGTTGCTAGGATAGCCTCTGTGTTCTCGACTATCTCGATGTTTGCACCCTCACGTCCAAACATCCTTTTTCTCACATATTTCTGTCTGAGTGGCTCAAAACTTGTCTCTAAAAGATAGGGCGACTCTGGAAAAAGTTTGTAGAGAATGGCTAACATCCCCTTGGACTGATAGAGTAGCGTGTAGGCAGGGTTGAGCATTGTGGTCTTCGCGTTTGCTTGAAACTCTTCCATATCTTCCCACGGGTAGAGTTTGAAAAAGAATGCATACTCTGCGTTTAGGTCTATCTCTTCTAAGTGAGTATAATCTGTGAGAAGTCCTGCATCTTTTGCCATACTCTTTAGGAGTTTGGTCGTGACCTCCTCCTCGGCTATGCCCTCTACACTTGCAAAAACAAAAGGACTAAAAGCACCCTTTTTACTCTGAGCTATGCGTTTGAGTTTTGCAGAGATTGCCTCATAGATTTTGTTGAACTGTTCACTCTTTTGCAGGTCGTTATACTCAAAAAGCATCGCTTGAATAACACAACTCTCAAAGAGAAGGGTCGCTGTATCGGCATTGAACTCTATAAGCTTGATAGGCTTAGAGTCTATGCCTCCTGAGAGGTCAAAGCGTCCGTAGAGATGTTTGTCTCTATCCTCTTGCCACGATTTTTGAATCTGAGGAATAAGTGGGTTTGGTATATCGAGTGCATCAAAAAGCTCATGCTCTATGACATACTCAGCACCCTTTTCATACATTCTATAGAGTTCTTCTGTGGCGTTTGCATAAGCCTCTGCCTCCTCTTGTGTCAGCTCTAGGAGTTGCTCTTTGACAAGGTACTCTTCCTCACCATCATGATGCCAACTAAAACCGACCTTTTCTAAAAGCTCATCAGGTATGGGTGCTATCTTTTGAAAAGTAAGCATCTACTCATACTCCACTTGCATCTGTGAGCCGTTCATTTCGCCCTTGTCAAAGCCTTGTGATTTGCCCCAAAAGGAGATGATTTTTTGCAGAAGTTTTGCAGCGAAAACTTGTGAGACATTGGAAGCTTCAGGGATAAGCTCCACTATATCTGCACCCT
>JALUKS010000020.1 GCA_027056465.1 Sulfurimonas sp. | reverse complement strand
CACCCATTCCACCAGTGTTTGGACCTGTATCGCCATCGCCTACACGTTTATGATCTTGTGCAGCTTGGAGCAGGATATAGTCATCCCCATCACAGATAGCAAACATTGAGAGTTCAAAACCATCAAGGAACTCCTCAACGATTACTTTTTTACCAGCATCACCAAAGCTTTTTCCACTAAGCATCTCGCCTATAGCTTTTTTCGCTTCATCATGACTCTGAGCGATGATAACACCCTTACCACCACAAAGTCCATCAGCCTTTACAACGATAGGAGCAGTTAAACTCTCTGTAAATTTATACAAATCTTCTATAGAGTCAGACTCTATATAAGCTGCAGTTGGGATATTATACTTTGCTAAAAAGTTTTTCATATAGACTTTTGAGCCTTCTAATTGTGCTGCTTCTTTACTTGGACCAAATATAGTAAGACCCTCTGCTTTAAAAATATCAACAACACCATCAACTAAAGGAGCTTCAGGACCTACTATAGTAAGCTCTATTGCATTCTCTTTTGCAAACATAGCTAGTTCATTATAATCTTTTATATCAAGATTTGTACCTAAGTCACTTGTAGCACCATTTCCTGGTTGGAAAAAAAGTTCATGATTTTCCTCTTCATTTTTCATAGCTCTTGCTATTGAATACTCACGTCCACCACTACCTAAAATCAAAATCTTCATAAACTCTCCCTATTACACTAAATACTTTAATAAATTAGCTAAAAAAATAACTATGATAAATTATAACATATACTCCATTATATATAAATTATATTTACAAAAACCAAGGACTAATTTTCTTCAAACCCAAATTTTAGATAAACTTGAAGATAATTTTGGTACAATATTTTATATCAAAGGTTTAAGGAAAGCAAATTGCTCAAATTTATAGTAATAGTTACTCTCTTCCTCTTTTCACATCTCTATGCAAATGAAAAAGTATCGCTACAGTTAAAGTGGAAGCACTCTTTTCAATTTGCTGGGTTTTATATGGCAAAAGAGAAAGGGTTTTATAAGGATGTCGGGTTAGATGTTACCCTTAAAGAGTTAAATTCTCATATTGATTTAGTCGATTCAGTTATAAGTGGAAAGGCGAATTATGCCATTAGTGACAGTGCTTTGATTTATTCCCTTCTAAAAAAACGACCTATTATGCTCATGATGCCAATCTTGGAGCATTCACCACTCGCTCTTTTGACAACAAAAAACATTAACTCTTTAGAAGATTTTTCAGCTAAAAATATATTTATCAATAAATTTAGTCTCAAATCTCCTGCTCTTTTGTCAATGCTTTATGTTTCAAATTTTGATATAGATAAATTACAATCAAAAGATGATGTATATTCTGCTCAGGATATAACAAAACAAAATCTCGACCTCTATAGTGTCTATACACCAAATGAACCCTATTATCTGAAAAAACACCACATAAAATATCATCTCTTTTCACCTAGTAAGTATAGTTTAGACTTTTATGGAGATATACTTTTTACTTCCGAGAATGAACTCGATAAACATTTTGAGAGAACTATCCGTTTTATGGATGCTTCCAAAAAAGGATGGAGATATGCACTAAGCCATATTGATGAGACTATAAAAGTGATACAACAAAAGTATAATTCACAACACTATTCGGCAGAAGAATTACACTATCAAGCAGATGCCTACAAAAAACTTATTAGTAAGAGTTTTACATTCAACAGACAAAAGCTAGACACAATTAGAACTATTTTTCAACTCTTTTATAAGATGAGAAGTACTTTTGATTTTGATGACTTTATAGTAAATCCTTTTATAGCTACAAAAGAAGAGAGGACTTTCTTAAAAGAGCATACCATTCGATGTATTAGTACTACAAATTGGGCACCATTTAATCTTATAAAAGATGATAAAGTCGTAGGCTTAGGCATAGACTACTGGGATATTATTGCAGATAAACTCCATATAGATAAGAGTTGTGAAAGTGTAAGTAGTTTCTCTGAATTGCTAGGAGAAATAAAATCAAAAGAAGCCGACTTAACCATCTCAACGAGTGCAACCAAAGAGAGAGAAAAGTATGCTGCGTTTTCAAAAAGTTATGTCTCCTTTCCTGTCGTTATAGCAACAAAAAAAGGGGTCGATTATACTCCTGATATTAGCAGCATTAAAGATAAAACTTTTGCATTGGTGAAAAACCACACAGCGACAAAAATGCTCCTTGCAAAGATACCAAATCTTCACTACATTGAGACAAAAAATCTCGAAGATGCACTAAAGCTAGTAGAGAGTTCCAAAGTCTATGGTACTGCAGAGATACTTCCAGTACTCGCATATACTATTAACAAGAAAAATTTCAACAACCTTGAGATAACAGGAAGCACGGATTTGGAGTTTCCTGTAAAGTTTATGATTAGAAAAGATTATCAAGAACTCCTTCCTATGATAAATCGAGTCATTGACTCCATAGATAAGCAAACACGTAAAAAGATATATGATAGATGGATCTCAGTTAATATGAAAAATGGCTACTCTAAGCATCAAGTCAATAAATTTGCACTCATTGGTGGTGGCGTTTTAATTTTATTTGCTCTTTGGGTAGCTCTTCTTCTTCTACAAATTAAGAAAAGAAAAAAAGCAGAAAAAGATTTGGATAGGTTGGCAAACTACGACAAACTAACTTCTATTTACAATAGACATAAGATAGATACATTTTTAACAAAACAGATGGAGATTGCAAAACGCTACAAGAGACCACTCTCTATTATTTTCTTTGATATAGATAAATTTAAAACTATAAATGATACATACGGTCATAAAGCTGGAGATAAGATACTCCAAGAGTTAACAGCCTTAATCTCTAAATATATTCGAGAGAGTGATGTTTTTGGTCGCTGGGGTAGTGAAGAGTTTCTGGTTATATCACCTGAGACAGATCTGCAAAGTAGTAAAGTATTAGCAGAAAAGTTACGAAAAAATATTGAAGAGTACCATTTTACAGAAGTTGAAAATGTTACTTGTAGTTTTGGTGTGATAGCTTTATCGGAAGTTGACACTTTAGATGAAGCGATGACAAAAGTCGATAAACTCCTCTACATAGCAAAAGAGAGTGGAAGAAACAGGGTGGTTAGTGATGTTGAAGATTAAAGTTTGCTTATTGAGTTTTGTATTGTTTTACTCCTCGTTGAGTGCTTCTGATTTTTTGAAAAGTACATATAGTTTTTCAAATCTTAGTGTGAACTACTTGGACTGGAGTAGCCAAACAGAAGAGAGAACGAACGATAAAGATTTTTCTTATCTGGAGTATGAAGGTGGAAGTGGTTATCAATGGGGTGAGATATATACATTTGTAGATGTTCGTAACCCCACAAAAAGTTACAATGATAAGTCATCAAGCAAACTTGCCTTTGCTGTGAAACCTACGGTCGATATAAAGATAAAAGATACTTTTGCTATCCATATACAAGATTATCATCTCCAATCAAAGCCATACCATACAAATGATGCCATCGTAGGTTTTTCCTATAAACTGACTACAAAATTTAACTTTTGGACAAAACCTTTTCTAGGGTATCACTACAAAACAAGCACTTACTACAGTGGAAAAGATGGCTATATGTTTGGTTGGCTACTCAACTACAAATACAGAGATTTTTCACTCTTCCAATGGCACGAAATGACATTTGATAGAGATACAAAAGATGGCTATGCAAACCATATAGGTGTGCAGGGTGCTGTGAAGTTTTGGTACAATATGAAATCAAAAGTAAGTCTTGGCATTCAGTATAGATATGCTTCGTATGAACTGGGCAATAAAAATTATCAATGGGGAACTATTTATAGTGTTAAGTATAATTTTTAAAAAAATAGAAGGGTTCGGGTGTAACTATGGATGCAAATAAGATGTTAAAGTACAGAGTACAACTTTTAGTAGTGGCTTTTGTGGTCATGGGATATGCTAGCTATATAGCATGGGGTGCAGTCAATGACAAAAACAAGGCAATAGCATTCTCCCAACTTGAAATAGATGGAGCGAAAACACTCCCAGCTATAAAAGAGCTACTTATAAATACACAAAAGTTAAGAGAGCTTAGCATCTCTTATAAAGCGGGAAATAGCTCTCTACTCCCTCAAGTAAAACAACAGACTTTAGTGGTAAAGAGCAAACTAGAAGCCGCGCAACGAGCAGTTGCAAACGCAAACCTCAAAACTGTTTCACCTCTTTTTGCATCACTGAAGAAAAAACTTCAAAAGAGTATGCATGTTGCGCTCTCTCAAACAAAAGAGAAGGGCTTTGAAACCTACTCTGATGTTATTGAAGATGAACTAGAGTTGATTGTGAAGATAGGAGATATGTCAAATCTCATCTTAGACCCTGATTTAGACACCTACTATCTTATGGACTCAGTTATCAACAGACTTCCATTGCTAACAGAAGCAGCAGGAAAAGAGAGAGGGAATGGAAGTAGTGTTTTAACCTCAAAAGAATTGAATAAAAATACTCAAATAGAATTAACACTTCTTCTTGCGAGTTTAGAAAACAATATTGGTGCAGTTAAAAGTGGTTTAAATTCAGCATATTCGTTTAATAGTGCACTCAAACCACTTATCAGCCCAGCCTTTGATAGACTAGAGATAGATGCAAAAAAACTTCAAAATGAAGTCAAGAAGATTGCCCGAGGAGATTTTTCAACAGATCCGACAGACTTTTTTCAAACTGCAACAGATGTTATCAACAGTAGCATTTTACTCTATAATCTTAACAATAAAAACCTACTTCAACTCCTAAATATCCGAGTAGATAAGATGAGAGTTGCACGGAATATTGTGTTTGTGGAGGGTATTCTCTTTTTACTTATTTTACTCGCTCTTTTTTATGTTGCTTATGATTATCTCTATAAAAATCTACTTATTCGTGAAGCAGCAAAAAAAGAGAAGGCTATCTTAGAGGAGCTAAAGAAGACAAATGATTCTCTTATGTACGCACTAAGTCATGACAAACTTACAGGAGTCTATAACAGAAGCTCCTTAGTAGAAGATATAAAAGGCTTTCAAAACGGTGCTACTCTTATGCTCATAGATATTAGAGCATTCAAAGAGATAAATGATGTCTATGGAAATAGTTTTGGAAATAGAGTACTTGTAAAATTTACAAGCTACTTAAAGGATTTTTTTACTCCTATGAGCAACACAAGACTCTATAGAATTGGGGGAGATGAATTCGCAGTTATATTTACAAATAGAGTCGTTGATACAGTTATGCAAATCGGAGTAAAATTAAAAGAATCTCTCAAAAAAGAGACTTTTAAGATAGATAACATTCGCACAAATCTCTCTGTAAAAATAGCGATAAATAGTACCTCTCCCCTACTAGAAAACACAGACCTAGCACTCAAAGCTGTAAAAAAAGATACAAATAATCATATACTAGAGTACAAAGAGGAGTTAAGTGTTAAAAAAGAGTGGCAGAAAAATATGGAAGTTATCACTATGGTAAAATCTGCCATTGCTGAAGATAGAATCGTTCCCTATTTTCAAGGTATAGTCAATCTAAAAACTATGAAAATCGAAAAGTATGAAGCACTCGTTCGCTTAATCTTACCATCTGGTGAAGTTCTCTCTCCTTACTTCTTCTTAGATATAGCAAGTAAGACCCATTACTATTATGAGATTACTGAAATTATGATTAGAAAAACAATGCAAGTAGCAAAATCATATCC
>JALUKS010000019.1 GCA_027056465.1 Sulfurimonas sp. | reverse complement strand
ATACGCGGCGTTGCTGCACGAATAGTCATCATAACGACTGCGATACCCAACATCTTTAGAAAAAAGAAGAGGAAACTATCGAAAAATATACCTTGATAAGCCCCTAGAAAAAGTGTCACTGCTCCTGCAAAAACAGCCATAAACTCTGCAAATGTGGCAACTTGCAGTAAGAAGTAGTTTGTACCACTATACTCTGTATAGAAACCAAAAACTATCTCTTGTTCTGCATCGGGAATATTAAAAGGGGGTTGCTCTAATACTCCTAAGAGTGCCACAAAGTAGAGAGCAAACCCAGGCAGAAGTATAAGAAAACTAAACCATGAGCTACTCTCAACTATCTGCGTTAAATTCATCGTTCCAAACAGAAGTGCAGGAGAGAGTGCTGCTAAGAGAAATGCAGTCTCCATAGAGATAGACTGCGTTAAGATACGAATACCACCGAGAAAAGAGTACTTGTTGTTTGAACCAAAACCTGTAAGAAAAAGTAAAAATGGCTCAATCCCTATGAGAATGATAAGCGCTAAAAATCCATAATCGCTATCCACTACTACAGAACCACTCATCCACGGGATAAACGCCGCAGGAAGCATAGCGATGATAAGAGCAAGCAGAGGCATGATAGAGAAGAGATAAGGGTTTACTCCATCAGGGGTAATACTCTCTTTTGTGAGGAGTTTACTCAAATCAAAGAGCGTTTGATAGCTTCCTCCCTTACCGTTAAAGCTAGGTCCTACACGCTTATGCAGTGCTGCCATAAATTTTCTAAAAAACCAAAAAAGCCCAATAGTCCAAGCTAAAACATAAAGAAGTCCAGGAAAAACAAAGGCTGAGAAAAGCATATCTATCATCTATCTAAATCTCCTTGACATACATAGAGACTTCCAAAAATAAGTGGAATATCGGAGAGTGTTTGCCCTTGAAGTAGATGGTTTAGCATCATAGTGTGGTTGAAACTAGGCGCTCTCATCTTCAAACGATAGGGAGATTTTGCTTTCTCCTCTGTCACTAGGTGCATAAGCACTTCGCCTCTTGCCCACTCGACACGGCTTATAGCTTCCCCTTTTGGGAGTTTTTTCGGTACTTTAACCATGTGGTCTTTTGTAGGGTTCATCTCGCCATCAGCTACTGCTTTTTCTATGTGAGCTTTTGCTTTTTTGATAATCTCTACGGATTGTTTTATGTCACGAAAGAGCATAATAAATCTATCTTTGGCACTCCCTCTCTCTTGAGTGATATACTCTAAATCAAGCTCTCCATAAGCGCCGTAAGGTTCATCTATTCGGATGTCTGTTTTGACACCACTTGCACGAGCGACTATGCCACTTAAACCAAACTCGTGTATCTCTTCTTGCGTTAAGATACCGACACTCTCTGAGCGAAGAGTCATCGTTGGATTTTTTACAAAGATAGCTTCCACTTCTCCTATATTTGCATCGAACTTATCCAGTGCTTTTTGCAGTTCTTCAAACATACTCATATCTAAACCATAGCGAACGCCACCAGGTTCTATGGATGCTGTGGCTATTCTTGCTCCTGAATAGGACTCTAAGAAGTCTAAGAAAAACTCTCTTGTGTCCATATTCCACATCGCTAAAGTATGTAAGCCCATATTGTTAAAAAACATTCCAAGCCCCATAAAGTGTGAAGATATTCGTGCCACTTCACCGAGCAGAACTCGCATCCATGAAGCAAAAGGAGTAATCTCTATGCCTGCTATCTCCTCAACTGCCATAGAGTAGCCTACCATTGAGTTGATGTTATCCATAAAACAGAGACGCTCAACGGAGACAATAGCCCCCACAAAATCTTTTTTCTCTACTAAATGCTCTAAGGCACGCCAGACATAACCGATGTCAGGGTCTATGCTGATTATATCTTCGCCATCACAATGAACGCGAAGACGGATGGGTCCACTTGCTGGATGCGTTGGACCCCAGTTGAGTATGGTTTCAGAAGAGTCAGGGTCTAAATCTACCTCATTCTCCTCCTGCTCTTTTTTAAAAGCATCTACAATCTGCTGTACATTTTGTACTTGATTTTTCTCATGAGCATCCCAATCAAAATCTTTTCTAAAAGGATACACACCTTTAAAATCTTCACTTTTGATAATATCTCTAAGGTCTGGATGGTGTAAAAACTCCACGCCATACATAGAAAAAGCTTCTCTCTCATGCCAGTTAGCACTAGGAAAGAGAGGAGTAAGAGACTCTATCTTGCACCCCTCACTCTCACGAGGTAGTGCCACTTTGAGCCAGAGGTTGCGTTTAGTCTCTAAATCTTCAAAGAAGTAGTTCACTTCCATAATGTTCTCTTCTAAAAAATCTGTAGGCGATACTGTAGAGAGTGAACGAAGCCCCTCTTTTTTTAGAGCTTCTGCAAGTGCTAACAAATCATTTTTAGAGTTGAGTTTTGCTTTGAGCCATATTTTCTTGTAATCCTCAACATATTCGCAAGAGAACTCTTCTACTATTTTTCGTACATTATTCATCTAAAAATCCATCTCTTTCCAGAGTCCACCTTGACTAGCAGCACTCGGTTCGCCGTTTTTAATCTTGAGCTTCACCTGCTCTAAACCCTCTATAATAGCTTCAGGTTTAGGAGGACACCCTGCGATAAAAACATCAGCAGGTAAAATCTCAGTAGGGTTTTTGATAACTGAGAGTGATTCGTTGTAGGGTCCACCATCAAAAGAGCAAGCACCTAGTGCGACTATGTACTTAGGTTCGGGCATCTGTGCATAAGTTCTTAGAAGTGCGGGGAGTATTTTCTTGCTTACTAAACCTGTTATCATAAGAACATCAGCTTGTCGTGGCGTTGGTGTCGGGAGGTAGCCGTAGCGCTCCCAGTCGTAACGCGGCCCCATAGCTGCTGCCATCTCTAAAGAGCAACATCCTGTACAGAAGTGTGCCATCCAGAGAGATTCACTCTTGGCATAGTCAAAAAAGTCGAGTATTTTAAGCATTGTTTTCCTTGTTCTCTTTTTGGAGTTCGTGCATTGAGAGTGTGATAGCTAGCGCCATGATAAGAGCGAAGAGACTCGCCATAAGTGAAGCGTGTCTATCAAGTCCAAAGACAAAAAGTGAGAAAAAAAGTCCCGTCATATCTGCAACTATAAACATAATCGCATAGACAAAAAAGCCAAAGTTCGCTTTTTTTGGAGTCGATGAAGAGGCTGGAAGTCCACACTCAAAGTGTTCATTTTTGACATGGCTAGGAGCGAAAGGTGCTAACGCCACTCCTAAAAAGTAGAGTAGAAAGACTCCTACACTCACAAAAAGAGCATAGAGAAAAAAAGTCTCTATCATTTAAGTTGCCCCATGATGCTAACGGCTGCCATAGTGATAGGGTAAGAGGTCGGAGCTGCTGTGAGCATCGGTTGCGTCGCTACTTGCATAGACATAACTTGATAGACATTAAACTTCGCCTCTATCAGTGTACCGACTATGTTTATCATCTCTCCCGTCTCTTTGCCACCGATGATTTGTCCACCGATGATAGCCCCACCATTTCGCATAGCTACAAGTTTGACAAACTGTCTCTGTGCATCTGGAATGGTTGCAGGGTGACGGTTGAGTCCACTAAACGAGCCGACAACGACATCAAGCCCCGCGTTTTTCGCCTCCTCCTCTGTAACTCCTGCTGATGAAAACGCAACACCACCAAGCATAGTAGAAAAGATGGCGATAGTTCCACTAAATCCTTTGAGGTACTCTATGCCATACAGAGATGTGCCAGCAACTCTGGCTTCTGCTGAAGAGGTAGAGGCGAGCATCACTTTCGATGGCTCTTTAGTGATAAAATCCCGTCTGGCACTACAATCCCCAACAGCAAAAATATCATGATTTTCTGTTCGCATATACTCATCTACCCAGATACCACCGTAGTGACCTAGAGAGATACCGACTTTCTCTGCGAGTTGTGTGTTTGGCTTATACCCAGTGGCTAAGATGATAGCATCTGCATTGACAATTTTTCCACTTTTGAGTTCTACTGCGTTTGCGATATTGTCTCCGTTGAAATCAACAATCTCTTTGACTCTATCGTTTCCGATATACTCAATACCAGAATCAAGCAGAATTTTCTCAGCTTCAAGTGCTACTTCACTATCAAATGCACCTTTGAGGATATGTTTAGAACCACCGATAACTTTGACTTTTTTTCCATCACCAATAAGCTCCATAGCCATCTCAATACCGATAAATCCAGTACCGATAACTACTATCTCTTGCTTATCTTCTATGTAAGCTTTTGTTTTATCTATAAGAGTTTTGTTTTTTGCAACAGTAAAAACACCTTGAAGTGCTAAGGCATGGCGAAGAGAGTCATGCACAAAAGGTTTAGAACCAGTAGCGAAGATAAGTTTATCAAAGTGGATAGCCTCTTTGGTAGTAAAAGCGATTTTACCTTGTAAATCAATATCTCGAACCTCTCCCAAAAGAGTAGAAATCCCCATCTCAACAGCAGCTGCACAAGAGCCTAAATCCTTCTCACTACATCCAAGAGTCTCGCCAAATATATAAGGAATAGCACAGGGAACTAACTGCTCCTTATATTCACGAACAACAAGTACTTTTTTTTGAGGGTAGTTCATTTTGGCAGTCATAGCAGCAACACCACCAGCAGGACCTCCACCGATGATTAAAATATCGCAGTTTAGATTTTCCATGTAGTATTCCTTTTAATTTGTTAATTTTTTTTCAAAAGCTTCTTCATAAGTTCTATATGGTAACTCTCTTGATAGTTGATAAAGTCAAAAAATTTAGAGAGTTCTTCATCTTTGATGGAGTCACTAAGCTCTTTACACATCACTTTTGCAGCCTCCTCTTCATCTATACCATTTTTGATAAAATTTTCTAAATCATCAACGATATAAGTCATCTCATGAAGTTCACGAGGAAGTGCAAGTATGCCCATTATTGACATCATATTTCCAAAAGATTTAAGATGAAACTGAGACTCAGCTATAAGGTCTTCATAAACATTGTACTCTAAAACATTTTCTGTTCGAGTCTGCATATAGGCATAGACAAGTATAAGCTCATACTCTTTGTAGGATTCATCAAACAAAAAGAGTGTAAGTGCATCTATCTGCTCTTGGTCGAGGTTTGTCTCTAGCCACTTTCTCTGCATATTAAACGCCGTAATCTCATGGTCATTTGATTTGTCACTAAGGAGTGAAGAGAGGTAGTGTAGCAGGTACTCATCATCTGTTTTTACTCTTTGAGAGAGTATGGAGTCCGTTGTCATCTTCTGATACTCTTTTAGCTGAGTAAGCAGTGCTTCAAGTATCTCAAAACTACTCTCGCGTTTATAGAGAGGTAGAGTTCTATCGTAGTTATACGTGCCACCATCAGCTAAAACGGATTCGCCTATCCACTTCATATGGCGAAACGCGATGAGTGAAAACTCATAGAGTCTTGATTTGATAGCCTCATCTTTTATGGCAAAAGAGGCAAAAGTTATGCTTAGATAGAGTTCATGTTTGGCTTGATAGATTTTAGAGTGCATCGCTTTTTTCCTCATCTGGTATCTCACAACTCTCTTTCATTTTGATGATGTGAGCCTCTTCGACTTTACCCTCTGCTAGGTTTTCAAAGTTTACCATAGATGCCACAAAACCGTTCAGCACTATCTCTGCACAAATCTGTTGCTGTTTTGTGGTAACACCGAGTTTCTCTTTTATCTTGCCTAGTGCAGCATG
>JALUKS010000018.1 GCA_027056465.1 Sulfurimonas sp. | reverse complement strand
GGTTTCTTATCTCTCCTGCGTTCTCATCATCTATCGTAGTCATAGATTTCGCAGGAGTTGTTGGGTAGATATGAAGACCTATCGCCTCTAACGCAGACTTAACAGCGTTTGCACGAGTAGCCGTATCGGCATAGAGCTTTGCAATGCCACCATCAGCTTCAATAGTCTCAAGAACTTCTAAAAGTCCTATCGTGATTGTCGTAGCTGCCGTATAAGCTGTAGTATTTTGGCGCTGTTTCTTAATCTCACTCGCAAGATTTAAGTAGTAGCCAACACCCGTCCCAATAGTCTCAATAGCTGCGTTTGAGAGACCTAAAATAGCCATCCCTGGAGGAAGCATAAGTGCTTTTTGACTCCCAGCGATAAGACAATCAATGTTGCTTACATCTATAGGCTCAACACCAACAGCAGTAATTCCATCAGCGATAATCATAATATGAGGATTTATCTCTTTGACTGCCTTTGCCAACTCCTCAACAGGATGGCGAAGACCACCAGCTGACTCACTTACCTGCACTGCTATTGCATCAATATCAGAGTTGTTTTTCACTGCTTCTACAACTGCTGTAACTGAAACAGGAGTGTTCCATTCGTTCTTAATCTCTACATTTTTAAGTCCATGAGCAGTGGCAATCTTACCAAAACGCTCACCAAACTTTCCAGAGTTTATGGATAATAGTGTATTTTTACAGAGGTTAATAACCGAAGCTTCCATAGCACCAGTACCAGAAGAGGCAATCATAACTACTTCATCAGTTTTAAAAAGATTAAAAAGATGCTTACGAGTCTTCTTAAAGATAGCTTCAAATTCTGGTGTACGGTGGTGCATTGTCTCATCGCTCATTGCATTACGAACATTTTGTGGAACTGGAGTTGGTCCGGGTGTAAAAAGTAACATATAATTTCCTAATGTTTCAGGTATCATCTCTCGATGTGCAAAAAATATGGTAAAACCTTATTTTTCTAAAAAACCTTGTATTATAGCAAAATATTCTTTAGAAACCCTATTTTTTTATGCTAAAATTACATTTTTATTAAGGAAAAAATATGGATATAGTTCAATCAATCATTTTAGGTATTATAGAGGGTTTTACAGAGTTTCTGCCTATCTCCTCAACAGGTCATCTCATTGTAGCGAGTAAGTTTTTGGGAATAGACCAGACAAGTGTTACCAAAGCTTATGAGGTTATCATCCAATTTGCAGCGATTTTGGCAGTTGTTTTTAACTATAAAGAGAAGTTCACACTCCAAAAGATAGATTTGTGGATTAAGGTTTTTGCTGCATTTATCCCTATTGGAGTTGTTGGATTTCTCTTCTCTCATCAGATAAAAGCACTTTTTAGTATAAATATAGTAGCGACTATGTTTATCGTTGGTGGTATAGTCTTCTTAATTGTTGAGAAATTTTTTATTCCAAAAGAGGAAGAGATGCTTGATGATGTGGAGCAGATTTCTATGAAACAATCACTTGTGATAGGATTTGCTCAAATTTTTGCACTTATTCCAGGAACTTCGCGTGCTGGATCTACCATCATCGGAGCACTTCTTGTTGGGCTAAGTCGAAAAGCGAGTGCTGAGTTTAGTTTTCTTCTTGCGTTTCCCGTGATGAGTGCCGTGACTGCTTTTGACCTTCTCAAACACTACAAAGAGTTTAACGATGCAAATCTTCTCACTCTTGGCATAGGGTTTGTCGTAGCGTTTGTCGTAGCCTATCTCACTATCAAACTCTTTTTGAAATTCTTAGAGAGGTTTACTTTTGTCTCTTTTGGTATATATAGAATCCTTTTTGGATTACTTCTTCTTACTTTTTCTCACTAATTTCTCACTAATGGTATAAAGATTGCTTTATCTTCTTTAACAACTTAATGTTAAAGGAGATATCATGCAAATACTTAGCAGATATAACGACCACTTACATATACTTTTCGATTCACTTGAAGAACAATTTTATAAACTAAGCCTAAAATTTTTATAGAGTTTTCAAGAGTTTCTTCGCAAGGCTTAGGGCTTGAGAGCGATGAGAGAGTTCTCTCTTTATCTCATCATCTAACTCCCCTAATGTTTTATCATACCCTAGTGGTATAAACATAGGGTCATAGCCAAATCCACCCTCTCCTTTTGCCTCTGTGAGTGCCGTTCCATACATCCATCCATGTACAGTTCTCTCTACATCTTTTGTTACTATAGCTATCGCAGCTGTATAAAATGCAGGGGAACTCTCTATGCCTTTAGCTCTGATATTTTGCATAAGGAGATGAAGGTTATCTTTATCATTAGCATCTTCTCCTGCATATCTTGCACTATAGATCCCAGGGTCGCCCTCTAGTGCATCGACACTTATCCCACTATCATCAGCGATAACGATAATATCATCATCCTCAAGCGCGTCAAAAACGGCATGGGCTTTTAAAAGGGCATTACCCTTAAAGGTCTCTGCATCTTCTACTATCTCAAACTCTTCGATAAGTTCAGAGTAAGGTATCACCTCAAAATCTTCACACATCGCTTTTATCTCTCGTACTTTACCTTTATTAGAGGTTGCTAAAACTAATTTCAATTACTATTCCTTATAGGTGCTTATTATGCTTTTTTTAATATAATTGCGACATTATACAATCTAAAGGCTTTATATGTTCAAAAAAGTACTCCCTCTCTCCTCCATTCTTTTTTTAAGATTTTTAGGACTCTTTCTCGTTTTACCAGTCCTCTCCGTTTATGCACTTGACCTCAAGGGTGCTACACCTCTACTTGTCGGTGTCATTGTTGGTGGCTATGCCCTTACTCAAGCTATCTTTCAAGTACCATTTGGAACCCTTAGTGATAAGATAGGTCGTAAGCCGACTATTCTTATCGGGCTACTTATCTTCCTTGTAGGTTCACTTATCTCTGCTTATGCAACTGACATCTACACACTTATGCTTGGACGTTTCTTACAAGGTGCTGGGGCTATCGGTTCTGTTGTCACTGCTATGATTTCTGATCTTGTTGAAGAGAAAGTTCGTGGTCACGCTATGGCTATCATGGGTGGATTTATCGCTATGAGTTTTGCTCTTGCTATGGGGCTTGGACCTGTTATCGCTTCTCATTATGGAATTAGTGTTATCTTTCTTATCACTGCTGTTCTTGCTGTTCTAGCCATTGGTGTTCTTTTTACGAAAGTGCCAACACCTCCAAAGATTAAGCATATCTATCATAACAAATCAAAAACTTCAGATATTTTAAAAGATAGTAACCTTTTAAATATGATTATCATCAACACTATGCAAAAGGGTCTTATGACTGTGGCGTTTGTGCTCATCCCTATTCTCCTTACGAAGCCAGAGTATGGGTTTAACTGGGCGAAGAGTGATCTCTGGATGGCGTATGTTCCTGCAATGGTAGCGGGACTTATCGCTATGGGACCTGCTGCTGTTTTTGGCGAGAAGAAAAATATCCCTAAGCAGATATTTCTTATAAGTATCGTTCTCTTTTTAACATCTTTTCTTATCATGGGCTTTACGCACTCTAGTGTAGTATTTGTTCTTGGTGTAGTGGCGTTCTTTGTAGCGTTTAATATGATGGAGCCACTTGTGCAGTCTATGATCTCTAAGTTTGCAAAGGTACACCAAAAAGGTGCTGCACTTGGTATCTCAAACTCCTCTGCATACTTTGCTACTTTCCTAGGTGGTACATTTGCTGGGCTTTATCTTGACATCTCCGACCGTGAAAGTTTAGCTATTTCAATCTCAGCTATCGTTGTTCTCTGGTTAGTATGGACTCTGTTTAAACTCCAAAATCCAGTGAAACATTCTCATCTTTATATTGCTCAAGAGGATATTAATTTTGATAAATTGAATGCTTTAGAGAGTGAACATATCGCAGAGTGGTACATAAATGAAACGGAAGATGTTGTAGTTGTCAAGTATGTAACTGCAAAGATGGAAGAAGAAGATCTTAAAGCAAAAATCTCTAAGTAGAGATTTTTCGCTTACTTAATTACACTTTTTTACTTATCGTCTAGCTCACGAAGTGGGATGATAATACTTATTATTATAAGAGCAATCCCAAAGAGTAGCATTGCTAAACCCTCATGACCAACAAATATTGTAGTTAAAGTTGGTTTACCTAAACTTGTACCCATAATCATTTTAAATTTATCATAATAGAGAGTGAAAAAAAGTCCGCCAAAGAGACCTCCAACTGCTCCAACAAGGACATCTATCCTTCCCTCAGCGATAGAGACAGGACCAGTTCCAGGACACTTTCCTAAGATAGCCATTCCTATACCAAATATAGCACCACCAACGATAAGTCCACCAAGAATAACAGGCTTAATATGATACTGAGCATATCCCATTTCAACCATAAAATAGAGACCAATACTTGCTATACCTATCGCTAAAAAGAGCATCTTAGGTACTATAGTATCCCTCAACATTGCAAAACCAGCAATCTTTTCAAACTCTGCTACACGAGTGTACTGCACTATCACGCCAAAGATGAAACCTATAAAGAGTACAACTCCTACAGAACCATGTGATTCTTGTCCAACTGTTGTAAATATACTAAGTATTCTATCTATCATCTGCTGCCTCACTGTTATAAAAGAATTTTCCAGTTATAAGAAGAGTTGCTAGAACTACTCCACCGAAAATCATACTACTTATCGCTCCTTGACTCATACCACTTAAAAAGTGTCCACTTGTACACCCTCCAGCAAGTCTAGCTCCTACAATAAGTAAAAATCCACCAATAAAACTCCAAATAAGTCGAGACTTCACAGAGTTGTTTTTGTACTTTTTCCAAGCAGGAGGCATAACACTAAACTTAAAAGTTTTTGTTACAAAAACAGAAGTTAAAAACCCACCAACTAGTGCACCTAAAAGCATAACACCTTCCCAAGCACCTGCATTGTGTACTTCTTGAAGATATGGATACTCTTTTGGATCTAAATTAAAGAGAACTCCTGCAAAATAAGGAACATAAGTAGATGCTCCAAGAGGTCTTCCTGCACCAATTGCAGCGAAAGTAAAGAGCAATAGCCCTGCCATAAATATACCACCAAGCCACCAAGGCATTTTTCTAATCATTAATATCCTTTACTGATTTATTAGCAGCATTATAACATTTATTATATTTATATTATATTGAAAATCATAGGGAAGAGGAGGAGATAGAGAGCAGTTAGCTCTCTAGGAAATGATAAGTATATTACTACTTCTGAGGAATTACATACATATTGAAGTAACGACCTTCAAACTTAGGTGGTTTTTCCATGACACCGATGTCTTCAACCATTGGCCAAACGCGAAGAAGAACCTCTTTTCCTGCCATTGGATTAGCCATCTCGCGACCACGTAAAAATACTCTAAATTTTACATGAAAACCTTTTTCTAAAAATTCTCTTGCATGTTTTACTTTAAAGTTCATATCGTTTTCAGCGATTTTAACGGAGAGTTTAATCTCTTTAACAACAATTTTCACTTGATTTTTACGCTGTTCTTTAAGTTTTTTCTCTTCTTGATACTTGAACTTACCGTAGTCCATAATCTTTGCAACAGGTGGCTTTGCGTTTGGTGCTATAAGAACTAAATCTAAATCTAACTCATTTGCTTTTTCCATAGCTTCATCAATAGATACTACACCTAGAGACTCTGCTCCATCTACATTACATCTTACTTCTGTCGCACGGATATCGTCATTCATTATGACACGGTTTTTCTTTTGGTTCAAAAATTTACCTCATTTATTTTAGTTTG
>JALUKS010000017.1 GCA_027056465.1 Sulfurimonas sp. | reverse complement strand
CCATCCTCTGAATCTGAGTAAAAATATGACAATATGCCATATTTTTAAGATTTCTCACTTTTTTCTATTACAATGCACCTATATTATGTAGGAGATTGTTATGGATGCGTTGATAGTACAAGGTGAGATAAGTTCCAAGATATTGACATTACGTAAAGAGCAAGTAATGGTTGATAGTGATTTAGCAGTGTTATATGGTGTAACAACAAAAAGGTTAAATGAACAAGTCAAAAGGAATATTGCAAGATTTCCTTCTGACTTTATGTTTCAGTTAAATGAAAATGAAAAAAATGAACTGGTCGCAAATTGCGACCGGTTCAATACTATGAAGCACTCTACGGTAAACCCTTATGTATTTACTGAACAAGGCATCTATATGTTGGCTTCTGTACTTAAAAGTCCAAAAGCTATAGAAGTCAACATAAGCATCATCCGAACCTTCAAAAAACTAAGAGAATTTTCTAAACATTATAATGCTCTTGCCAAGCAGATTATAGAAGTAGAGCGTAAGTCAGACAAACAGTACAAAGAACTCAAAAAAGCACTCGATGATCTTATAGCTTCTTCAGAAGTGGCAGAAGGAAAAGTGATGGGGTTTTTGAAGTGATGAAGTAAAGGTCTAGGGTTTTTTGGGTAGAATATTTACATATTAAGTGGAGAGACTAGATGGCAAAAAAAGAAGCAAAAACAGATCTTTGGGTGTATGAGCTTTTAAAAGAGGCAAACATAGAGCTAGAACCTCAGGGCAGTACAGTCAAAGAGATAGACGAAGCTTTAAAAAGTGCCTCTAAGAGCAAGACAGGAAATGTGGGCTTTCCTGAGTACGTGGGTGTAGTCAAAGACTTTATCTTGGTCATAGAAAACAAAGCAGATGTGAGCAAGCACGTAAAGCGTAAAAGTAAAGATGTCATCAGCGTAGATGTAAAAGATGTCAAAGACTATGCTATGAACGGGGCTTTGTTTTATGCTCAACATCTAGCAGAGCATACTACGTACAAAAAAATCATCGCTTTTGGTATCAGTGGTGATGAGAAAAAACACATCATCAGTCCTATTTATGTAGATGAGACAGAGTATTACCGTGAACTTAGCGAGGTAGAGTCTTTCATCTCTTTTAATGAGTCTAATATAGATGAATACTACACAAAAGAGGTACTCAAAGAGGAGACCAACCAAGACAAAGAACTCTCCGAGATACTCAAAGATGCAGCAGAACTACATGAAGATTTACGCAACTATGGAAGCTTAAAAGATATAGATAAGCCTCTCATAGTTTCTGGTATATTGCTAGCTCTTCGTGAGTCTGAATTTAAAAACTTTTCTATAGACGACCTCATAGGTGACGAGATAACCACGGACGGTGAACGCATCTATAATGCTATAGAGTCTAACCTTAAACGTGCCAAAGTAGCCCCAGAAGTAAAAAGAGACAAGATACTCTCTCAGTTTTCTCTGATAAAAGATACCAAGATTTTAAATGAAATGAATGAAGGACTTAAAAAAACACCACTCAAACACTTTACCGAGTTTTTGCATGAAAAAATCTATAAGACCTTTAAGTACACCAACTCTTCAGAAGACTACTTGGGTAGGTTTTATGGGGAGTTTATGTC
>JALUKS010000016.1 GCA_027056465.1 Sulfurimonas sp. | reverse complement strand
CATAGCGGTATTCAAATCACAAAAGAGTTACTAGTAAGAAGAAGTAAGCCAAAGGAGTTGAAATTTGTATAAGATAGTCCAAACACAAGGTGGTGTCTGTTTAGCAGATGGATTTTTTGCTGATGGTGTGAGTGCTGGTTTAAAACCAAATAGTGCCAAAGATATGGCGTTTATCTATAGTGAAGCCCTGTGTGAGATAGCTTCTGTTTTTACGACAAATAAAATGGCGGCAGCCCCTATAAAACACTTTAAAGCGAAGGGAAATTTTGAGACAAATTTTGTTTTGGTAAACTCAAAAAATGCGAATGCTATTACGGGAGATGCAGGGGTAGAAGATATTGAAGATATTTTACAAACACTTCCTCAAGTTGTTTCTCATCCCATCATGAGTTCAACAGGTGTGATTGGTGTACGACTCCCTAAAGAAAAAATTATTGCAGGAGCAAAACTTTTTGATTTAAGCAAAAAAGAGCCACACAATGCTGCGAAGGCTATAATGACTACAGATACCTTTTCTAAAGAGATGGCTTTGCGAATTGAACTAGCAGATGGAACTCATTTTAACATTGGTGCTATGGCAAAAGGTGCAGGGATGATTAATCCTGCAATGGCTACAATGCTCTGTTTTATCACTAGCGATGCAAAAGTGTCCGCAAAGGAAATGCAAAAAATTTTAGACGATACAACAGCGAAAACTTTTAATGCTGCGAGTGTAGATGGTGACACCTCTACAAATGACACTGTGTTACTTTTAGCAAATAAAAAAAGCGGTGTCTATCATGAAGCTGCATTTAGAGAAGCTTTACATACTATAATGCATTTTTTGGCACGAGAAATGGTGCGTGATGGGGAAGGGGCAACGAAGCTTGTGACCTATGAAGTGAGTGGTGCAAAAGATGATGCCGAAGCTGAAGTAGCTGCCAAAGCACTCTCAGACTCTCTACTTGTGAAAACTGCTCTCTATGGTGAAGATCCAAACTGGGGGAGAATTGCCTCGACTGTTGGTGCGAGTGGGGTGGCATGCTCTGAGGAGAGTTTAAAGATTTCATTTGAAGATGTCTGCGTTTATGATAAAGGCACTCTCTATTTTGATGCAGATATGGAAGCAAAAGCTTCTGTCATCATGCAAAGAGACTCCTTTACAATCTTTTGTGATTTAGGGCAGGGTGTAGGAGAATTTACTGCGTTTGGATGTGATTTAGGTCACGAGTATGTGAAGATTAATGCGGATTATCGCACTTAATCTTGGTACTCATTTTTAAACGCAACATACCTTTTTGCTGAAGCATACAACTCTTCTACTTCGGCATCAGTGAGAGAACGTACAACTTTTGCAGGACTCCCCATAATAAGTGAACGAGGAGGAAATTTTTTCCCCTTGGTCACAAGGGAACTTGCCCCGACAATACTCTCTTTTCCTATGACTGCATTATCGAGTATTGTTGCACTCATCCCTATAAGACAGGCATCTTCTATGGTGCAACCATGCAACATAACACGATGCCCAATAGTCACATCATTACCAATGATAGTCGGACTTCCGTCGCTTCTGTCCACTTTTTTATGATGGGTAATATGTACCATACTTAAATCTTGAATGCTGGTTCTATTACCAATGCTAATAT
>JALUKS010000015.1 GCA_027056465.1 Sulfurimonas sp. | reverse complement strand
TCTAGTGGTTATTATGAAGCTTACTATGTAAAAGCACAAAAAACTCGCCACATCATCAAAGATGCTTATGCGAAGATTTTTGAAGAAGTTGATCTCATTCTCTCCCCTATCGCACCAAATGTTGCCCCTAAATTTGGAGAGTTATCAAAGCCTATGGATATGTATCTGAGTGACATCTACTCTATCTCAGTAAACCTTGCAGGTCTCCCTGCCCTCTCTCTACCTATCATGAAAAATGCTGATGGTATGCCTGTAGGTCTACAGCTTATAGCTCCTGCGTTTGATGAGCAGACTCTTTTTGATGGTTCTCTTTCACTAGAACGAGAGATAGGATATAAAGCCTAATGCTCTATGCACTTGTTCACACTATCCACATCTACTCTGTGTTTATCTACGGAGGATTTCTCTTTGTAGATATTCTCTTCCTCTCTAAGATGCAACAGACTCTCAGTGAAGAGGAGCATACAAAAGCTCGTGAAGCCATCATGATGCATGTTCGTAAAGTTGTACCTTATGCTCTTATGGTCGCAGTTGTAAGTGGACTTTACCTCTTTTCTCAGGTGTTTGGTGAGATAGGTAAAGAGGGTATGAGTAGTTTCCAAATTGCATTAAGTATCAAAGCTTTTCTAGGACTTTGGTTAGGTTTTCGTGGGATTAATCAGAAGCTTTTTGGCATAAACCCTTGGCTCTTCAAATCTCACCTTTTCCCTTTTTCTCTAGTAGTTATCATCATCCTACTCTCTCAGCTTATCTATTTATAAAAGATTTACACACATTTAAGAGTAGAGTCTTTTAAATAAAATAACAGCAAGTAGTGTAGCTGTTATACTCAGTGTTACATTTAAAATTACATTAATTCCAAAACTTGTAAATTCACCATCTTGAAGCATATTCACATTTTCTAAAGAGAAAGTAGAAAATGTTGTAAGTGCACCTAAAAATCCTGTAACCACGAAAGCTTTGTACTCAGGTTGGACACTCTGAGCAAAGAACATTGCAGCTAAACCAATGATAAAACTTCCAAGTACATTAACACTAAGTGTTCCTAAAGGAAAAAGTGAGCCTGAAAATTTTTGCACACCAGTAGCGATTAAAAATCTTGAGATTGCACCAAAAAAACCACCTGCACCAACGAAAAATATAAGTGTTAAATTCATTTTTCTTCTTGTTTGTTGAAATTTTTATGTTTATAATTAATAACTTCTGTATCAGTTAGTGTTATTAATCCGTTATCCATCATAGGGTCAATATGTTCTATGAAAGTATCTATTTTTTCTTTATCATCTATGATTTCAATAACAAGAGGAAGTTCTTGTGCTAAAGCCCACACTTTAAAACTGTGTACTTCTGAAAAAGCACCAATACCTGCAACTGCTTTAAAAACAGTTGCTCCTGCTAATCCTTCTCTTTTTACCTCTTTTAAAATCTCTTCAAAAAGAGGTTCACCATTATATTTATCTAAAGTGTCTATGTAGATACGTAAAATTTTCTTTCTTCCTAAATATTGTTTCATTATTTCTCTTTTTTACTAGATTTGGAGGATTTGACTTATAAAAGAATATCCTTCATAAAAGTATAGCATTAATTAATGTTGTAATCATTAACTTCTAGGAGTTTATGCAGAATGCTTTACTCAAGTTCGGCACTATATCCTGCTTTTTTTATAGCATTTATAAGAGTTGTAGTATTAGCTTGAGTAGTCTCAAAAAGTACAACTGCTCTTTTTTTTGGTAGGCTTATCTTTATTTTTTTCACACCTTTTGTACTTTTGAGACTCTTTTTGATAGCCATCGTACAGAGGGGGCATGTCATACCATCAATTTTAAGTGTTACACTCTGCTCTTTAGCTTGTAAAGATAAGCTAAATAAGAGTGACAGAAGTAATATTTTTTTCATTTAATCTCCAATAAGATATATTACCCAATAAGGGTATGTCAACATA
This sequence comes from Sulfurimonas sp., assembly GCA_027056465.1. Lineage (GTDB taxonomy): Bacteria > Campylobacterota > Campylobacteria > Campylobacterales > Sulfurimonadaceae > Sulfurimonas. The sequence continues at coordinate 14,758 of JALUKS010000015.1, read as the reverse complement.
ATAACAACAAAAATTGTGCCAAGTGTTAAATATTTTAAATAATTTTTACAGATACTCCCCTCACAAACATGCTTTTTCCTCAAAACAAAAAAGTAATTTCCCCATAAATAGCTAATGATAACTACAGCTGCAATGGTAAAATATATTTTATAGGGAGCAAAAAACTGCAAAAAGGAGAGAGAACCAACACTCACACCAAAAAGCAAAAAGAGTAGAGGAGCTAAACAGCAGGTACTAGCTAAGATAGCAGTAACTGAAGCCCCTATAATGAGTGTCCAAAATGATTTCTCCTCTTTTTTTGGTGATTTTAGCATTAAAAAATTTCTTGAGAAGTGATTTTGTACTCAAAACTTTTTGGATCATAATAATTTAGAACATTATCTTCAACTTCCCCATAAGGATAACCAAACATATTAAGAGGATATTGCTCAGGTTGAGGAAAAAGTTTAAAATCTCGGGCATGGTTAAAACCAACCCAGTTCATCTCCCAAGAGTTTATATATTTTTCTAAGAGTTTTTGCACTTTAGGGTCATTAAATTTTAATCCCTCAACAAGTTCTAATTTCGTAATATCTGCTGGGTCAGTCGGTATCCATCCTGCACCTGCGATATAATACTCAGCGCGACAGTGTTGCCAAGAAGAGATAGTCGCAAATCCTTTAGCATCACTCTTTCCTAGTGCTTTACTAAAGTGGCTTTTCCCAAGACGAATACCAAAGACTTCACGTGTCGGAATACCAGCAGCTCTAGCAATCGCAGTAAAAAGTGAACTTAAATCAGTACACTTGCCACCGTAATAGCCATTTTTATAGATATACTCAACCTCTTTTTCAGAGACCATTTTTCCAACATCTCCCTTACCACATCCAATAACATTTTTATCTCTGAATGTATGCTGTGCACACCAAAGATAGACTTTTTTCACCTTTTCAAAGGAGTCTGTACTATCACCAATTATTCTATCTGCAAGCTGTTTAATAATACCAGTTGTAGGAATATGGGCTGTTGGTTCTAAGTAAATTTGAATATTTTGAGGAGTAGCTAAATTTAACTTGCTCGCTCTTTTAATTTTCTCCAGAGAGACAGTTCTATCTACTGTTTCAATCTCTAGCTGCAGATGAAGTAATTTTTTCTTATCTGATTTTTTCCACTCAGCAAAGAGTGTATTTGCATCATAATCATTTTTACTATTAATATTATAGTTATCATAGTTACCATCAAAGCGTAGCAGTTTTACCTTTTGATAGGCTGTAGTAAATGGAAGTGGATTCCATAATTTAGCTGGAAAATTTTTACTATCATGCTTTATTTCAAAATTGTAATTTACGATAAATTTTCTACTTTTAGGATTTTTAATATCACTAGCAAATCCAAGTACAGGTGCTGTAGCCATAAGACCTACTAAGAGACTACTTTTTTCTATAAAATTTCTTCTTTGCATATATTTATACCTCTATTTTAATTTTGGATATTATATCAAATTAGCTTTAGTTTTACCTCCTTTTAACCACAATAAGGATATAATCCACAAATTATATTATTTTATAGGAACTTATACGGAATGCTTTATTGTGAACAGAATCATCTAAATAATATCAAAAACTATAAAATATTAATAGTTGAAGATTCTGAATTTATAAATAACATTGTCAAGAAAACACTCTACACGAAAGAGTACTACACAATCGAACAAGCTCTTGATTTTGAACAGGCAAGTCAAAAACTTATGAGTGATGAATATGATTTCATCATATTAGATTTAAACTTACCAGATGCTTATGGTGAAGAGTTAGTCAACGATATAAAAAGTTTAAGTAAAGCAAAAATCATCATTTTGACAGCAGAAGCTGATAAGCAGATACGAGAAAGTCTTTTTAAAAATGGTATTTTAGATTATGTCGTTAAAGATAATAATTTTTCAAAATCAATAACTTCCATAGATGGTGTTATACAATCACTCCAAAAAAATGGTAATATGAATGTTTTAGTGATTGATGACTCAATATTTATGTGTAAACAGATTCAAAAGATACTTGCTGTAAGAAACTATAACTCATTAGTGGCATTGACTGCACAAGATGGGTTAGAAAAGATAAATACAAACAAAGTAAACCTAATAGTTTTAGATATGGAACTTCCAGATAAACATGGTCTAGAGTTATTACATGAAATCAGAGAAAAAGATGAATTTTGCCATATACCGATTATAATTCTCTCAGGAAACAATGACCCAGAGCTTATTCGAGATTGTCTCAAATCTGGTGCTTCAGACTTTATACTGAAACCCTTTAATATTGAAGAGTTCATTTTAAAAGTTGATTTATCAATAGAGAGCAACCGTAAACATACAGAAGTCTTATGTAAACAGAAAATATTAGATGAGTATAAGCTTGCTATTGATGATAGTTGTATTGTCTCTAAAGCTGATAACAAAGGTATTATTACTTTTGTAAATGACAAGTTTTGTGAGATTTCAGGATACACACAAGAAGAACTTATTGGTAAACATCACAATATTGTAAGACACCCAGATATGCCAGCAGAAGCATTTGGAGATATGTGGCAAACTATTAAAAGCAAAAAGCCTTGGAGTGGTGTTGTAAAAAATCTTAAAAAAGATGGTAGTGCATACTATGTTCAATCAACAATAAATCCAATAGTCGATTATGATGGAATGATAGTAGAGTATATAGGAATAAGAACAGACATAACGGAGTTAGAAGAGATTAAACTAGAATTAAAAGACAATTTAAACATCTCTAATCAAAACTTTTCACAAGCCTATAAAACTTCTCAGGAGTATCAAAAAGCCATTGATGAGAGTAATATATTGTCTCGTGCTGATACAGATGGAAATATCACTTATGTAAATGATATGTTTTGCGAAATATCAGGATATTCAAGAGAAGAGCTTCTTGGAAAAAAACACAATATTGTAAAAAGTGCACAAACTTCTAAAAAAGTTTATAAAAAGATGTGGGAGACTATAACCAGTAAAAAAGTATGGCATGGACAGTTAAAAAATAGAAAAAAAGATGGCACTTTTTACTATGTAGAATCAACAATAGTACCTATAATGGATGAAAATGATAATATTATAGAGTATCTAGGGATTAGACATGATGTTACAGATATTGTCACCATACACAACGAGCTAGAAAATACTCAAAAAGAGATTATCTATAAAATGGGAGAAATCGGTGAAAGCCGTTCCCAAGAAACTGGTAACCATGTAAAAAGAGTGGCTCGATACTCAAGACTTTTAGCTCTACTCTCAGGAGTCGGTGAAAAAAATGCAAACTTACTTTACACTGCTTCACCAATGCATGACATAGGAAAAGTAGCCATTCCAGACAGTATCTTAAAAAAACCAGGAAAACTTACTGATGAAGAGTGGATTATCATGCGAACTCATAGTGAGATAGGATACGAGATACTTAAAGACTCTAAAAGACCTATCTTAAGAGCTGCAGCACTTGTAGCTTACCGACATCATGAGAAGTGGGATGGAAGTGGTTATCCAAATGGAATAAAAGGTGAAAATATACATATTTTTGGTCGTATTACCGCCTTAGCAGATGTGTTTGATGCCTTAGGAAGTGATAGATGTTATAAAAAAGCTTGGGATTTAGAAAAAATATTAAAACTTTTTGAAGAGGAAAAAGGCAAACACTTTGACCCTAAACTTGTCGACTTGTTTTTAAACAACTTAGATAAGTTTTTGCTTATTCGAGATAAGTTTCAAGATTAAATGAACTTAAATAATAAAAGTAGAAATTAATAATGGCTACATTAAATAAAAATAGTGCTCCGAAAAATATAATAAACAATAAAAAAGTTATGGAAGAAAATGATTTTATTGTTTCTAAGACTAATACAAAAGGGATTATTACATACTGTAATCAAATTTTTATCGAGATGTCAGGATACACAAAAGAGGAACTTATAGGAGCAAATCACAATCTAATAAGACACCCAGATATGCCAGCAGTGGCTTTTAAACTTGCATGGGATTTGATCAAAAGTGGTAATGAGTTTTTTGGTTTTGTGAAGAACCTCAAAAAAGATGGTGGATACTATTGGGTATTTGCTTATATTACTGCTGATTATGATAAAAATGGAAAGATTATTGGCTACTCATCTTTTAGACGAAAACCTTCAAATGCGGCACTAGAAGCTATTGAACCTGTATATAAGCTACTTATAGATGCTGAGAAAAAAGGTGGGATGAAAGCTTCTGGAGAACTTCTAGGCAGTTTTCTCGCGCAACACAAAACTACTTATAACGATTTAGTTATGAATCTACAAAAAAGTTAAGGAGAGTATCTTATGCAAAAATTTAAAGATTTCCGTATTGTGGGTTTTTTATTATTAAATCTCTCTCTAGCACTCTATTTAATCTTTTTTCTAAACCAAATAGTACCTGCTACTCTATTTATTTTAATTAGCCTTCTATTTTTATTTATTCCTCATGCGAAAGTAGAGAGTGAAGATGATTTGATATTGAAAAACATTTTACAAGTCACAACAGAAGTTTCAAGAGGTGAACTTACAAATCGTATTCATTATGATACACTTGACTCCTTGTCTTCTAGGTTAGCAGAAACTATTAATGATATGTTAGACCAAGTTGAAGTTATTTTAAGAGAATCTCGAAATAGTGTTGAAGCCGTATCAAACGGTGATATGACGCGAACAATGTTTTCAGCTGGTTTGCAAGGAGAGTTCAAAGAGACTGCCGATGCAGTTGCTAAAACAATAGAAGCGATGAAAGAGAATGCTAAATATCAAATCTCTGGTATGTTTTCAAAAGAATTATCTACTAGCAATGGTGGTGTAAAAGGCAACTTAACTACTATTATGGAAAATATAGTTTTTGTTGGAGATGATTTAAAAGAGGCTGCTATTGTTACAAAACATACAGCAAACTTAGCACAAGAGACTAATGTATCTGTTGCAAATGCAGATAAAAATATGAATACACTCTATGAGCTTATTACAGATACTTCCTCTGCTATCACATCACTTAATGATAATGTTAGTGAAATTACTTCTGTTGTTGCACTCATTAAAGATATTGCAGATCAAACAAATCTACTTGCTTTAAACGCAGCTATTGAAGCTGCTCGTGCTGGTGAGCACGGACGTGGCTTTGCAGTAGTAGCGGATGAAGTAAGAAAACTAGCAGAGAGAACGCAAAAAGCTACTCATGAAATATCCATCACTATACAAACCTTGCAACAAGAGTCTGTAAATATCTCAGACAATTCAGAGAGTATGAATACTATCGCAGTTGCAACTACACAAACAATGGATAATTTTTCAAAAACAATCAATCTTTTTAATGGAGAATTAACTGAAGTTTCAACAAATGCAAATAAAAATACGATCCATCTAATGATGACAATCTATAAGATTCAACATATAATGTTTAAATCAGAAGCATATAGTGCAGTAACAAATGCAAACCCTCATTTCAGTGACACACTGAGGAAAGATAATCACTCCTGCAAGTTTGGTCAGTGGTTTGACAATGTCCTTACAAAGCTCTTTGATAATACTAAAATAATCTCTAGTATGGCTCATAATCATCAACTTTTTCATGAGTCTATACAAAAAAATATTGCTTTCCTAGAAGAGGGCATAGATGCTCTTAGTATTCATAAAGAAGAAGTTGTTGCTAACTTCAATAAAGCAGAAAGGTCAAGTTTAGAACTCTTCACCTTGATGGATAGATTAGTTCAAGAATCAGGCGGAGAAGTTGATTTAGAAAAAATCTAAGTCAATTTCTCAACAAAAAAATAAACTCAAATTAAAGGATACCACCCCGTATGAATCTCTTCAATCAACTAAGCATGAAAGTTAAACTCTTTTTAATTTTCATCCTCCCAACCTTAGCACTTGTATATCAAGTAACAGTCTCAGTTGTAGAAAAAAATAGTATCGTAAATGATGCTGATAGTTTACAAGTCTCACTCCAAATAGCGACAAAAGCAAGCTCTCTTGTCCATGAACTTCAAAAAGAGAGAGGTGCTACAGCAGGTTATCTTGGCTCAAAAGGGAAAAAGTTTGCAAATACTTTAAATAATCAGAAGCGAGAGACTACACAAAAAATAAATGTCTTAAAGAGTTTTATAAAAACTCAAGACTTAGCAAAGGTCTCTAAAGCTTTTATAAATGACTTAAATAAAGCCATACAGCGTTTAGACAATCTCAATAATATCAGAAATCAAGTAAATGCATTGAGTATCAAAAAGAGTAATGCTATTGCATTTTATACGCAAACAAATGGAATATTCTTAGACTCTATTGCCACATTAGCAAAACATGCAAACAATCCTAAAATCATAAAAAAACTAAACTCTTTTGTGAACTTTTTATACTCAAAAGAGAGAGCAGGAATAGAGAGAGCTGTTGGTGCAGGTGCCTTTTCAAGTAATACCATCTCAACTAATGCAAAAATAAAATTTAACAACCTAATAGCAGAACAAAATAGTTTCATTAAAAGCTTTAAACTTCTTGAAACAGATAAAGAAATCTCTTATTATGATGAGATTATGCAGGCTAAGGTTATCCAAGATGTAGAGAGAATGAGAAATATACTCTTAAAATCAGATACTAATAGTGACTTTGGTATAGATGCTAGTGTATGGTTTAACACAATCACAAAAAAAATAAATCTCTTAAAGCAAGTTGAAGATAAACTCGCAAATGACTTGCTCACAAATATAAACAATATTCAAGAGAATGCTTCTTCAGATAGAACTTTACTTTTAGTATTGGCACTACTTGTAATCGTGTTAGCACTATTGGTAGCTGGACTAATATATAAAGCTATTACAAAATCATTAGATGACATTTTATTAACAGCTCATGATTTAAGTAGTGGTGATGGAGATTTAACAAAAAGATTAACTATTAGCTCTAAAGATGAGATAGGTGAAGTAGCTATTGAGATAAATAAATTTATTGAAAAAGTACAACACACCATAGATGCAGTAAAACAATCAAGTCATGAAAATGCTTCCATTTCAGAGCAGTTGTATGGATCTAGTGAGAGTGTAAAAGAAAATATTACTCACGAGAGTACAATCATTCAAAATACCACAAAAGATGTACTAAATATTAGCTCTAATTTATTACAAAGTGTAGATAGTGCTAGTCAAAACCATATACAAATCGAACAAGCAAGTTCTGATTTGGCAGAAGCAACAAGTAAAATCAATGATTTGACACAGAAGATCAGTCAAAGTAGTGAAACAGAGCAAGAACTCTCAATAAAACTAGAAGAGTTAAGTGGTAACGCTACAGAGATAAAAAGTGTTTTAAATGTCATAGCAGACATAGCAGACCAGACAAATTTATTAGCTTTAAATGCCGCTATTGAAGCTGCTCGTGCTGGTGAACACGGACGTGGCTTTGCAGTAGTAGCGGATGAAGTAAGAAAACTCGCAGAAAACACGCAGCGTTCACTTACGGAGATAAATGCCTCAGTAAATATCATAGTACAATCGATTTTAGAAGCAAGTACACAGATGAATGAAAATGCGGCAACAGTGATAGAACTTGTAGATATATCTACAGATGTTGAAACAACTATTTCAAATTCAAACAGTGTTATGCTTGAAGCATTAGAAGCTTCTTCTAGCACAATGAAAGAGTCACACAAAATGTCAGAAGAGACAACTGCAATATCGAAAGAGATAGAAAATATCAACACCATTTCTAATCAAAATTCAGATAGCATGAGTGAAATCACTACAGCTTCTTCTCATCTAAATCAATTAACAGCAGAATTAAACACTAAATTAGATATATTTAGAACATAAAAAATAGGAAATAATATATGTCTAACAGATTTAAAACAAAAACCAAGTTTTTACTGCCAATATCCATCTTGATTTTGGCATTTTTAATGGTCACTACGAGTTTAGTTACGACATATTATTCAAAAGCAGATTCACTTCAAAACTTACAAAAGAGTGTTGTTCTTGGAACAAAGATTTCGCAACTTATCCATGAGACACAAAAAGAGAGAGGCTACTCTTCAGGGTATGTCACAAATAATGGACTGAAGTTTAAAAAGGAACTTTTAGCACAAAGAGCACGAACAGACACTAAGATTTTGGCACTCAGAGACTCTTTATCGAGTCTCAGTAATGACTCGGTTACAGAGTATATGAAAAAGCCTCTGCTCTATCTCTTGAAATTAGCAGCATTTCGTAAGCAGATTGATAACTTATCAATAAATTCTACTGCACTGATTTCATACTATTCTGCATTGAATGACTCATTTTTAGATGTTTTTGTAAAACTCTCCAAACTCTCTAAAGTAGCAAAAATAACACAAAATCTCATCGCTTATAGTAATTTTTTATATGCAAAAGAAAATGCAGGAATAGAGCGTGCTTTAGGTACAGCAATACTCTCACAAAATAGCTTTAAAAAGGGACAGAGAGTCTATTTTATAAATCTTGTTGCAGCACAAAAACTCTATATAAAAATGTTTTTAAAATTTTCTTCTAAAAAAGCAACAGCATTTTATCTCAAAACACTTAGGGGAAAAGATATAAATAGTGTTGAGACAATTAGAAAAATTATTTTTTCTAAAGATAAGGACTTTAAGGTCAAACCAACTTTTTGGTTTGACAGTATGACTACTAAAATAGATAAATTAAAGTTAATTGATCAATATTTACAGAAAGAAGTTTTAGTAAATATAAAAAATGCATTAGATAAGGCAAACAGTTCTTTCTCCTTTTTTATCCTTTTAAATTTTATTGGAGTAGTAATCTTTATTGGGATAATTGCTGTAGTTTTAAAGCTGATTCATAACGAGAGACGATTAAAACAGATAAATGATAGATATATCATTAGCTCTGTTACTGACACAAAAGGAAAGATTATCGAGGTTAGTGATGCTTTTTGTGCTATTTCAGGCTATGCGAGAGAGGAGCTTGTCGGACAGCCTCACAATATAGTAAGACACCCAGATATGCCAAGGAGCGCTTTTAAAGAACTGTGGAGTAACATAAAACAGGGGAAAAACTGGCAAGGAAGAGTAAAAAATCTGAAAAAAAATGGTGGTCACTATTGGGTATATGCAAATATTGAACCTATCTTCAACAAAAAAGGAAAAATAGAAGCTTATGTAGCCATAAGACTTGATATAACAGATAGTATTCATCTTCAAGAAGAGGTAGAAAAAAGTCAGCAAAAAGACAAGGCGATGTTGCAGCAGAGTAAACTAGCACAAATGGGTGAAATGATAGCGATGATAGCACATCAGTGGCGTCAACCCCTTAGTGCCATCTCTTCAACAGTGGGTGATTTACATATGAAAATAATGCTTGATAATGTCCAGAGTGATTATTTTGTCGATAAGCTAGAGAAGATAGATAACTTTTCACAACACTTAAGTAAAACAATAGATGATTTTAGAGGGTTTTACAAAGAGGACAAAGTGAAGAAAAATATACGTTTCTCTGATATAACGAGAGGTGCCTTAGATATAGTCTCGACTTCAGTTGAAAATAAAAATATACTCTTAGATGCAAAGTTTGCTTGTAAAAAAGAGATTACAGCATATCCAAATGAACTTAGACAAGTTATCTTAAACCTTATAAAAAATGCTGAAGATGTCCTTGTCGAAAAAGAGATAGAAAATCCAGCTATTAGTATAGCAACTTATGATGATGCTGAGAACTCCTACTTTGAGGTAAGAGATAATGCGGGAGGCATTCCTGAGAGTATCATTGATAAAATATTTGATCCCTATTTCTCAACAAAAACAAAAAAAGATGGAACAGGATTAGGACTCTATATGTCTAAAACAATCGTCGAGGAGCACTGTGGTGGCAAACTTACTGTTAGCAATACTCCAGATGGTGCTCTATTTAAAATTAGTGTTCCAATAACAAAGGTGTAGAAGTATGTATAAAGATTTAGATATGAAAAAGTTAATAAAATTCACAAAAACACTCAAAGTTTTATATGTGGAAGACAATGAAGAGACAAGAGACTCTTTAGAGGGATTACTTAGAAATTATTTTAGTGACATCACTCTTGCTTCTAATGGTTCAGATGGCTTAGAAAAGTTTAAAAGTACACCATTTGATTTAATTATTACAGATTTAAAAATGCCGAAAATGAATGGTATAGAGATGATGAAAAAGATAAGAGCTGTTGATGAAGAAATACCCATAGTAGTCTCTACTGCTTATCAAGATCAAGAGTTTTTAATGAGCTGTATAGAGTTAAGTACAAATGGGTACCTTCTCAAACCTATCAATCATAAACAACTCACAAGAGTAATAAAATGTGTATGTGGAAAGCTCTACTACATAAGTGAAAACAGACGCTATGAAGAGTCACTAGAATTTTTGGTTCAAGAGAGAACACAAGAGTTAGAAATCTCAAAAAAACAACTATCTATCATGGCAAATAAAGACGCTTTAACAAATCTCTACAATAGACGATACTTTCATGATATTTCTCAAACTTTACTTCATCTTGGACAAAGAAAGCAAAACAGCTTGTCACTTTTGATGATAGATATAGATAGGTTTAAGCTAGTTAATGACACCTATGGACATCTAGCTGGGGATAGTGTACTTAAAGAGTTGGCATCAGTACTACTTAAAACAACACGAGGTAGCGATGTTGTTATACGATTTGGCGGTGAAGAGTTTGTGATTATACTACCCCAAACTCATATCAATGATGCCGTACAAATTGCCCAAAAAATTAGAAGTGCTATAAAGAACTTAGATATTCACATTCAAAACAATATTGACAAAATATTAAAAATCACGGTGAGTATTGGGGTGACAGAGTGTTACTGCGATGATGACAAGGAAATCGACACTATAATTCGTAGAGCTGATGAAGCCATGTATGAGGCGAAACATAACGGTAGAGATAAAATAGTTATATATGAAAAAAAGGTAATATAGAATGAAAAAATTAATGAAGTTTGCACGAGAGTTACAAGTTTTATATGTTGAGGATAACAGAGAAGCGAGAGAAGCAACTCTAGGATTATTAGATAATATTTTTAATAATATCACTACTGCTGTAAATGGATATGATGGTTTAGAAGAATTTCATACAAAAAGTTTTGATCTCATTTTAACAGATATAAATATGCCAAAAATGAATGGTATAGAGATGGTCACTAAGATTAGAGAGATAAACAAAGATATACCCATACTTATACTTTCAGCATACAATGAATCTGGATACTTTATAGAGACTATAAAACAAGGGGTTGAAGGGTATTTACTCAAACCGATTGACTTAAATCAGTTTATAAATATGATAAATAAATCTGTTGAAAAAATTTATCTTAAAAAAGAGATTGAACTTTATCAAAATAACTTAGAAGAGAAAGTACAAGAGCAGACTAAAAAGCTTCATAAGCAACTCTATTTTGACACACTTACCTCTCTTGAAAATAGAAATTCTCTTTTAGAAGTCATAGAAGAAGAGAAGCCTTATGGGCTTATGCTCATAGATATAAATAATTTTTCAGCACTCAATGATATATATGGTGCAGATATTGGTGATAATATTTTAAAAAGTGTCAGTAAGCTTCTAGTAGATTTAGCAAAAAATCAGTATAGAGTGTTTAGAGTTGGCGGAGATCAGTTCGCTTTTCTAGATATGAATGATGACAATACTAACTTCACTCAAAATGTTGTTACCAATATTTTAGATGCCATAGAGAGTACAACTATCGCTACAGACGATGATAGCATTAAAATCAATCTTGCGGTAACTGTCTCCGTTGCATCAAACTGTGATGACACTAAAATGTTCAAAAATGCTCAAATCGCTCTTCACTATGCAAAGAAAACAAATCAGTATATCATTTTTTACTCAGATGCATTAAATCTTGATAAACACTATAAAAAAGAGCTAGACGCTGTAAATATGGTAAAAAAAGCTATTAAAGAAGATAGGCTTATTCCTGTATTTCAAAAAATTGAGAAGTATAAAAAATATGAAACTTATGAGTGTTTAGTAAGAATAAAGCAAGATGAAAAACTCATCTCCCCTTTTATGTTTTTAGATGCCATTAAAAGAACAAAATACTATACAGAACTTACAAAAATAATGATAAAAAAATCATTTGAAAAATTTGCAGGGACAGATACACATTTTAGTATTAATCTCTCTTTTGAAGATATTTCAAATAAGCACTTAGTAAGTTTTCTCGAAAATATCATCCAAGAGACAAATATGGCAAAACAACTTATACTAGAGATAGTAGAGAGCGAGAGTATAGACAACTTTAAACTTGTCAAAAGTTTTACAAAAAAAATGCAAGATATGGGGATACAAATCTCAATAGATGACTTTGGAAGTGGCTACTCAAATTTTGCACATATACTTGAACTTAATCCCGACATCATTAAAGTAGATGGCTCTTTGATAAAAAACATTTGTGAAGATAAAAAATCTTTTATCATAGTCAAAACAATCATTAACTTTGCCAAAGAGTTAGGTATTGACACAGTGGTGGAGTTCGTTCACAATAAAAAAGTATTAGAGAAAACAAAAGAGCTAAATGTAACTGGTTATCAAGGGTATTTCATCGCTGAACCTATGGAAAATATTTAGATATAGAGCTAGTTTTTTTAATTTATAATTAAAAGAGAATACAATGAAACAATTTAGATATTTATTATTAATTAATATAATTTCTTCAAATATATTATTTGGTTCTTATATAAAAGAACTCCACTTAACTCATAATGAGATAAATTATTTAAAAAATAAAAAAGAATTAAAGATATGTGTAGATCCATCATGGATGCCTTTTGAAGGGATTATTGATGGTAAATATACAGGACTTGGTTCTGACTATATGAATATTATCAGTAAAAAGATAAATACTCCTATACAATTAGTAATTACTAAAAGTTGGGATAAATCACTTGTAAAAGCTAGAAATAGAGAATGTGATCTTATTCCAATAATATCAGATACAAATAAAAGAAGAGAGTATTTGAATCTTACACAAGCTTTTTTAAATGTTTCCATTGTTCTTGTTACAAAAAATAAGAATCTATATATTGATAATATTGAGCAGATAATAGATAAAAAGATAGCAATAGTAAAAGATTATTCCATTGGTATTTATCTAAAAGAAGATTACCCTAATATAAAAATAATTGAAGTAAAATCAATTGCAGATGGGCTTAAAAAAGTGGATAATGGAGAAGTTTTTGCATATATTGACAATGTAGCATCTGTCAATTATGAGCTACAAAAAGATTACGGTGGAATACTTTATATATCTGGACGACTTGATAGAAAAATAAAATACCAAACTGGAGTAAGAAATGATGATCAAATTCTCTACACGATTATTAACAAAACAATATCATCAATAGGAAGCTCACAAAGAAAAGACATATTTAATAGATGGGCAACTCCTACAATAGAAACAAAAATTGACTATAAATTAGTGTGGTATATCTTGTTTATTGCTCTTTTATTAGTAGGAATAATTTTTTATCGTCAAAAAATGATTCTTAAATATAATAAAAAACTTAAATTAGAAATTGAAGATGCTCTTAAAAAAGTAAAACAGAAAGACAAAGCGATGCTAGAACAGTCTCGCTTAGCCCAAATGGGGGAGATGATGTCTATGATAGCGCACCAGTGGAGACAACCTCTCACAGCCATAAGTGCTACGAGTGGTAATCTAACACTTAAAGCAAAACTTGATATGCTAGATAATGAAACAGTAGTAGAGTTAGGAGAAAAGATATCTGAGTACTCACAACACCTAAGTGGAACAATAAACGACTTTAGAGACTTCTTTAAACCAAATAAAGATCTTCTAGATATAACATATAAAGAGCTAGTGAAAAGTGTACTGAGTATCATTGAAGACTCTTTAGAGACTAAAAACATAGAACTCAAACAGGATTTAAAAAGTGAAGCAGTACTCTCAAGCTATCCAAATGAACTCAAACAGGTAATCTTAAACCTTCTAAAAAATGCAGAAGATATTCTCTTAGAAAAAGAGATAGAACATCCAACTATCATCATTGAGACAGAGGATAATATACTAAGAGTAAGAGATAACGCGGGAGGAGTACCAAAAGATATAATAGAAAAAGTATTTGACCCATACTTCTCAACAAAAACTCAAAAAGATGGAACAGGACTTGGGCTGTATATGTCTAAGACTATTATAGAAGAGCATTGTGCTGGAGAGTTACGAGTTTATAATGATGAACTTGGTGCTGTTTTTGAGATAAAATTACCACTGAAAAGGATTTCGCCATGATAGAAAATATTCAAAGTAAACTAAAGTTTATTTTGCCACTTACCATACTAGTTCTGATGTTTATGTTTCAAACATTAAGTATCATAGACAAGCAGTACTCCGAGAAAAAGAGTCTAGAAGTATCACAGAATAGACTTCTTTTAGCAATCAAACTCTCAGATGTACTACATGAAACACAAAAAGAGCGAGGGATGGCTGTTGGTTTTATTTCCAGTAAAGGAGTAAATTTTAAAGCTCAATTAGAAGCACAGCAGACTCTTACAGATAAAGCAATTAAGAAACTATATGTAGATAACGATAAGAAAATAGATGAAGCATTACAAAAAATATTAACATTCAAAAGATTACGACAGAGTGTACAAAATTTATCTATCACATATCAACAGGCACTCACTCAATATACAAGTATTAACACTGAAATTTTAAAATTTATTGTACAACTCACAAAAACTA
>JALUKS010000014.1:507-16939 GCA_027056465.1 Sulfurimonas sp. | reverse complement strand
AAAACTAACACCACCTGATTATGCTAAGCTAATAAAGAGTATTGGAGTTATAAAAAACTTAGATGAGGAGTATAAACTTCTAGTTACAGCTTATAGCGATCAGATAGGTTCACCTACTAAAAATACTCTACTCGCAAAGAGAAGAATTAAAAACACTATAAAATTTTTACAAGATGCTACTCATCAAAAAAATAGATTTATAACAGTTATAAAAGATACACCCCCTCGTGGCATAGATGTAAAGAGCCAAGCAGATAAAGCTCGTTGCATAATTCTAAAATATACAAAAGGAGAGAGTAATGCTAGCCTATAAAATAGTAATGGTCGGTGACTTTGGTGTTGGAAAAACATCACTTGTCAAACGATTTGTTGATAATAGTTTCAGTGAAGAGTACCTTAGCACTATAGGAGTTAGTATCTCCAAAAAAAATCTTAATGAGTCAACACTCATGCTTTGGGATATAGAGGGAAACACTGAATTTAAACCTGTATTTAAACAGTACCTTCTTGGTGCAAAAGGCTTTATCGTAGTTGGTGATGTAACAAGGAAAGATACCATAGATGCCATTGCTAAACATATTGAACTCTGTCATAGTGTTGTCAAAGATGCTCCTATCTCTGTAGCTCTAAACAAAAGTGACATAAAACATGCTCTAAGTCAAGAGGAACTTGAGGGTATCAAGAGTCTCTCTCCTTCAATCATAAATATTCTCAAAACATCTGCGAAAAGTGGTGATGCTGTTTTAGATATATTTGGTTCACTAGATGATTTTATAGTGCAAAGTTTGAGTAAATAATGATAAATAGTATTGCTAAACTTGTTTGCACAAAAAACAGTGTCTCTTATATTGTTTTTGATGAAAATTTTAAAATTGTCACTTTTAATGACCTTGTCATAAATATAGCTAATGACCCATCTAAACTAAAAATTTCTTCTGATATTCGTGATGTTATGTATGAGTTTATTGGTCTAGAAGAGAGAATGTCTCAACTCTTTTCATGCGAGGTAGAAAGTAAATCTAGTATCTATATTCCTATGCTTTTAAAGAATAATCACTATTATGATTTGGATATAGAAGTTTTTACTCCTAAAGATGGTGAAAATCTTTTTATTGCATACATAACAAAAAAAACAATGGAGTCCCTGCGTTATATCAATATGATTCAGGAGATAAATAAACAGTCACTAGTGTATGAGACTAGCGATAGTAAAGAACATAAACACAACTGTGAAGTAATTAATCAGAGACTTCTGAGTTTTAATGTCGATATGGATGGTTATATCACTCTTATTAATAGTGCTTTTAGTCACTTTTTTGATCTTTCTAAAGATAATATTATAGGTGAACACTTCTCTCAATTTTTTAAGGCAAGAGATTTAGCCTTAGATGGGAATAGCAGTATTATCTTTAATGCCACCAACCAAATGGATGAAGTTATCTCTTTTTATGCTAACATCATTCCTATGACTAAGAATTCTAATGTTCATGAAAATATCATTATTTGTCAAGATATCACCTGTCTTAAACAGATAGAAAAAGAGTTAGAACATGCTTCTGTACATGATAGCCTTACAGGACTAGCAAATCGTACACAGCTTCTAAAAAAAATAGATGAAGCAGTTAAAAAATTCAATGAAGATAATACCTCTTTTGCTCTATGCTTCATAGACCTAAATAAGCTCAGCACTATCAATGAAGAGTATGGATATCATGCAGGAGATATGCTTTTAAAACATGTAGCAAAACTACTACTTTATATAGTTCGCAAAAATGACACCGTTGCCAGAATTGGGGAAGATACATTTGCTGTACTCTTTATTAATCTTAAAGAGAATAGTGAAATTAAGAAAAAAATTACTAATTTTAAAAAAATTATCACGAAGATGCCACTTCACTATACAAAAAATGACATCATATCTTTTGATTTAAGCCTAGGGGTGAGTTACTATCCAGAAGATACAAGTGATATTGACGAACTTTTCAAAACAGCAGATAAGGCTATGTATAAAGATAAAAACACGAAATAATTAGCTAATTGCTCAATATTAGGCTTTTTAAGATACTATTGATTTATAAAAGGCAGATTTTATATCTTCATTGTTAAATGGCTTGCCAATATATAAATCAAACTCATCATCATTATCTTTTTTATATATATCTCCTGAGATAGAAATAGATAAAATTTTTGCAACATTTTTTCTTTTTGCATATTCAGCATACCTTTGTAACATCTCATTACCTGTCATGATTGGCATATTTGCATCAGAGTATACAAGAGAGTAAGGCTGATTGTTATCTATAGAGGATTCTAAAAGGTCAAGTCCATCCTTTCCATTATAAGCTACATCTACATCACATAGCTCCTCGTTAAGCATCGCTTTTATAAGATAAATACTGATTTTATCATCATCAACTATCAAGACTTTTGGTGTTTTTCTTTCATCTATAAAAGCATATAAATTTTCAGCATAGTACTCATATTGAGAGATAAGAGTTGCTCCATCTAAATTCTGTTTCGTAAGTTTTAAAAAATTTTCTTCAACCACTAGAATCTTTAATTTATTTCTTTTTGCATACTCAAACACCTCAAGAGTTAACATATTCTCAAAGATTATAATATGAGTAATATTTGAAGAGATCTTTTCTAAAGAGTAAGATGCTAAACACTTCTTTATACCCATCTTTAATAAATATCTCGAGATATGGCTAGCTATTTGATTATTTTTTTCTTGCATTAAAAATGCTATATTTATCTCTTTGTTCTCTACTGGAGTAAATTTTAGCTCTTCATCTTTCACATTTATAGGGAGATCAAAATAAAAAGTACTTCCCTTATCTAATTCACTTTCCACATGAAGTTTACCACCCATTTCTTTGACATATCCAGCACTAATAGCCAAACCTAATCCTGTACCACCATACTCTAAGTTAGTGTTATCTTCAGCCTGTTTAAATGCCTCAAAAATCTCTTCTTGCTTCTCTTTTGCTATCCCGATACCACTATCTTTCACAAAGATATGAATCTTTTCATCTTGACATTTATATCTTATAGAAAACTCTATAGTCTCATTATTCCCTGTAAATTTACTAGCATTACCAATAAGATTCATAATAATACGTTTGAGTTTAATACTCTCTACCTCTATCTCTTTAGGAAGAAGTGGGTCTATATAGATATTGTAACTTATCTGCTTTTGAAACATAGTTGCAGAAAATATATTAGCAATATCACCAAAAAATTTAAAAGGAGAGACTGTCTCATTTTGAGACTTTGAGACTTCTCTTCTAGTAGATACACCATCTAAAATCGAAGTTGTTAAGTCACTTATAAGCTTAGCACTCTCTTTGGCATGACTGAGATACTGCTTGAGTCTTTCATCCTCTATCTGCTCTTCTAAAATATCTAAAAAACCAAATAATCCATTAGAGGGTGTTCTTATATCATGTACAATATTTGCCACAAAATCAAGTACCTCTTGAGATGTTTGTACCTTTTCTCTTTGCTCTTCAATCTGCTCTAATTTCTTAATACTCTCTACAGCTCCTGAATTTTTTTTTCTTCTATCTTTAAAAGGGTAGTTTTTAATTTTTTGGATAGCACTAATTGTAAATGGAGTAATTGCATTGAGAAGTTCTATATCGTTAGTATCAAACTTTTTCATTTGGGCAACAGAAGAGTATGCAGTAACAATACCTAAAAAAACTCCCTCATCAACAAGAGGAATCATAATTTTAGATTTCATCTTAATATTATCAGGATTATCAATCTCAGGAATATAATTTTTTTCACTAGCCAAATAGTTAGTTACAATACTTTTTTTTGTAGCAAAACAGCTGTAGAGAAGTCCTTTTTTTGCTTCAACTGAGATTTCTCGTGGTGTTTTATCTCCTCTCTCTCGATATAACACTGCTTTAGTAGAATCATAAATCCATAATGATGAGTATTCAGAAGCTGTCACTTTTTTTACTAAATTTTCAACAATAGTATTTATTTCACATTTAGTTGAACTTTTATCTAGCTCTTTCATTACACTGATAAGATGTTCTTTAGCATAAGTTGTTGTAATCAAATTGTTATTCATAGGATAATACTAACATAAAGAAGTGTGCTAGTAGTGATATTTGGAGAGTTTCTCACACCTAAATAGAGTGTGAGAAGTGAAAAGATAAAACTAGTGTTTACCACCACGAGAGTGGCGTTTACGCTCAGCTTCAGTTAAGAATTTTTTACGAATACGAACAGATTTAGGAGTTACTTCAAGTAACTCATCATCTTCGATCCACTCTAAAGCACGCTCTAGTGACATATCACGAGGTGGGATAAGCTTGATAGCTTCATCAGCACCAGATGAACGAACATTTGACTGTGCTTTTCCTTTAATAGGATTAACAACTAAGTCATTATCACGTGCATGTTCACCAACAATCATACCTTCATATACTTCAGTCTGAACACCGATGTAGAGAACACCACGGTTTTGAATACCAAAGAGTGAGAATGCAAGAGTTGATCCAGCAGTCATAGATACAAGTGCACCGTAAGAACGAGACTCAACACCACCTGTATGAGGACGGAACTCTAAGAATGAGTGGTTCATGATACCCTCACCTTTAGTGTCTGTTAAGAACTGACCACGGAAACCGATAAGTGAACGAGCAGGAATTTCAAACTCGATACGTTGGAAACCAGAACCCATTGGAAGCATTGATTTCATTTCAGCTTTTCTCTTACCAAGACGCTCGATAACACCACCAGATAAATCTTCAGGAACATCGATAACTAGGTGCTCAAATGGCTCACATTTCACACCCTCAATCTCTTTAGTAATAACCTCTGGACGAGAGATAGAGAACTCAAAGTCTTCACGACGCATATTTTCAGCAAGAACAGTAATCTGAAGCTCACCACGACCTGAAACTTTGAACTTACCTTCGCCAACAACTTCAAGTTTCATAGCAACATTTGTGTTCATCTCGAACTCTAAACGCTCACGAAGCTTGTTAGAAGTTACATGTTTTCCCTCTTTACCAGCGAGTGGAGAGTCATTTACAGCAAATATAACTGTTAAAGTTGGCTCTTCAACATGCATAGGGTCAAGTGCTACAGGATTATTAACATCACAAACAGTATCACCAACATCAACAGTCTCCATACCAGCAAACGCAACGATGTCACCAGCTTCAGCTTGATCTATCTCCATACGATTTAGACCGTGAAAACCGATAAGTTTAGTGATTTTTCCCTTAACCATTTCGCCATCAGCTTTTGCAAGCATAATGTTATCACCCTTGTTTACAGTACCATTGAAAATACGGCTAATACCTATCTTACCAACATAGTTATCATAATCAAGTGTAAATACTTGTGCTTGAAGTGGATTCTCTGGAGAACCCTCTGGCTCAGGAATAGACTCTAAGATAGTATCAAAGATACATTTGAAATCGCCATCAGTATCAGCCATATCTAACTTAGCCATACCATCACGAGCAGCAGCATAGATAATAGGGAAATCTTGTTGATCATCAGTTGCACCCATATCAGCAAAGAGGTCAAACATCTCATCTACAACACGATCTGGCTCAGCAGAAGGTTTGTCGATTTTGTTAATTACAACGATTGGTTTTTTACCAAGTGCAAGCATCTTCTTCACAACGAACTTAGTCTGAGGCATAACACCCTCATAAGCATCAACAAGAACTAAAACGCCATCAACCATTTTAAGAACACGCTCAACCTCACCACCGAAATCGGCGTGTCCCGGAGTGTCAATAATGTTAATCTTGTGATCACCATAAGTGATAGCAGTGTTTTTAGAGAGGATTGTAATCCCACGCTCTTTTTCGATGTCGTTGCTATCCATAGCTCTTTCATCATGTTGTTCGTGAGAACCAAAAGTACCAGATTGCTCTAGTAGTCCATCAACTAGTGTAGTCTTACCGTGGTCAACGTGAGCGATAACGGCAATATTTCTTATTTTTTGCATAGAGGTTTTTCCTTGTTTCAGGTTTAAATTTCGCGAATTATATCTAAATAAATGTATAATTTTGGTTAAACTTAGAAGAAAGAGCAGAGGAGCAGTAGAAGATGCAAATAAACTATCCACAATCCTTAGAGAAGATTTTTGCCAAGTTAAAGCTCTATGGGATAAAACCTATCTTTGTTGGTGGCTATGTTCGAGATTTTTTACTAGCTCGATGCTCAAATGATATTGACATTGAACTCTATGGTGTAGAGAGTTTTGAGAAGCTAGAGAAGATACTCCAAGAGTTTGGTGATGTGAATAGTGTAGGAAGAAGTTTCGGCGTTTGCAAGTTGGTGTTTGATGGCTTAGAGCTTGACTTCTCACTTCCACGTAGAGACTCTAAAATCTCTAAGGGGCATAGGGGTTTTGAGGTAGAAGTAGATGCCACTCTCGACTTTGTAAACGCCACGAAACGCCGAGACTTTACCATAAATGCTATCGGTTATGATGTTTTTGAAGAGAAAATCCTTGACCCTTTTGGTGGGCTTGAAGATTTAAAAGAGAAGAGACTAAGAGCTGTCGATAGTGTGACCTTTAGAGAAGACCCTCTTCGCGTTTTGCGTATGGTGCAGTTTGCATCGCGTTTGGAGATGCAAGTCGATAAGAAACTTTTACTTCTCTGTAGAGAGATGGTGCAAGAGAGGGAGTTTCAAGAGTTGGCAAAGGAGAGAGTCTATGGCGAGATACAGAAACTTTTTCTCCAATCTCCTCAACCCTCCATAGGGATAAAACTCCTGCATAATTTAGGGCTTTTTAGAGAGTGGCATACGCTTCGTGAGGTGGATAAACTTGCAGGATTTCATTTAGATATAGATGAGAAAGAGGCACTACTTCTCTACTTCTCACTGCTCTATAAAAAAGAGACATTTTCTACTTTTAAGCAGATAACGGCAGATGTGAAACTGCTCAAAAATGTAGCTACTTTTATAGAGTTTAGTGATTATCTTGTAGCACCTTTTAAAGATGTTTCAGATTATCAGCTCTACTTTTTAGCAACAAAAGTAAAGTTACGACTCTTCCTCCTTTTTCTTGATGCAAAAACAGTGCAAAAGTATACGCAAAATGTAAAACGACTCCAGCAAAGAGCAGAGGAGTTAGATATAGCTGAGAGAGAAGTAGCTGCACTTTTGCAAGGAAGAGACCTTTTAGCGATAGGATTAGAACCATCTAAAGAGTTTAAAACTATTTTAGCGAGGGGTTATGAGGCACAGATACGAGGAGAGTTTCAAGGCAAAGATGAGGCTCTTATTTGGTTGGAAAACTATCTTATTCAGTAGAAAAAAAGTGCTTTTTGCCTATACTTCATTTATAAAAATAATAAAGGTTAAAAATGAGCAAAATTAAAAAATGTCTATTTCCAGCAGCAGGTTATGGGACGCGTTTCCTCCCAGCAACAAAAGCTATCCCAAAAGAGATGCTTCCAGTCCTTACAAAACCACTCCTACAGTATGGTGTTGAAGAGGCGATAGAGGCGGGACTAGATACGATGGCTATCGTAACAGGTCGAGGTAAACGCTCTATTGAGGATCACTTTGATGTCTCTTATGAGTTGGAACATCAGATAAAAGGGACTGCAAAAGAGGCGTATCTTACTGAAATTCGTAGTGTTATTCATGACTGCACATTCTCCTACACTAGACAGGTTGAGATGAAAGGTTTAGGGCATGCTATCTTAACAGGTGAAACACTTATAGGCAATGAGCCTTTTGGTGTTGTCCTTGCTGATGACCTCTGCGATAGTCAGAGTGATGGTGTTCTTAAACAGATGGTGAAGCTCTATGAGAAGTATAAATGTTGTGTCGTAGCAGTTGAGGAGATACCTGCTGAGGATAGCAATAAGTATGGTGTTATCGCTGGAGATGTTATCAACGATGAGAGTTATAGTACAGGCAGGCTTGTTCGTGTAAATGATATGGTAGAGAAACCAGAACCAGAGGATGCTCCCTCAAATCTTGCTATCATCGGTCGCTACATCTTAACTCCAGATATTTTTGATATTTTACGTGAAACTAAAGCTGGAAAAGGTGGCGAGATACAGATAACAGATGCACTCTTAGAGATGGCAAAGATAGGGAAAGTTATCGCCTATAAGTTTGATGGTCGCCGTTTTGATTGTGGAAGTGTTGATGGATTTGTGGAAGCAACAAACTATTTTTATGAAAAGTCTGCTAAGTAGATAAAAGGAGGGTGCTATGGGTGCTTTACGATTAGAGGATATTGCTTACAGTTATGATGACTATAAATCTTGGGAGGGGGATTGGGAGTTGATGGATGGTATCGCTATTGCCATGACTCCTGCAGCGATGAGAAAACATCAGAGTTTGGCAAGTCAGATTATTAGAGATATTGGAAATCAGCTTGATGATTGTGAACTTTGTGAGGTGCTTGGAGAAGTTGACTATAAAGTCAATGAAGAGACAGTTCTACGACCAGATATCGCCCTTACTTGTGCTGAGACAAATGAGATGCACCTTACCAAAGCACCTGAAATAGTAGTAGAAATCATCTCCCCATCCACTGCCCATAGAGATGAAAACTATAAGTTTGAGGTCTATGAGAGAGAAAAAGTAAAATATTATGTCATTATCTACCCTAATGAACTTATCGCGAAAGTTTATAAACTTGATGACAAAAAGTATGATAAGCAGGGGGATTTTTCTCTTGAGAGTTATCACTTTAAAGAGACTACCTGTAGTGTAAGTCTGGACTTTCAGAGGGTTTTTAAGCGTTTTAGATGATGAAACTTACTCTACTTCTTTTTCTCTTTGTCTCTCAACTTTTTGGTATTGTTGATTTGAACAATGCCACCTCTTCCCAACTCCTAGAACTCAACGGCATTGGCAAAGCAAAAGCACAAAAAATAGTCGCTTATAGAAAGATAAATGGCTGTTTTAAGAGTGTAGATGAACTCGCTCGTGTGGATGGTATCAGCAAAAAGATTGTCGCTAGTAATCGGCTTATAGTGATTACTGGTCGTTGCGAAACTGCAAAAAAACCGATAGCTTCAAGGCTCTCCTCTCTTAGGAGTGTACTTCTCGACCCTGTCAATATTACCTTTGTAACTTTTATGTTTATCCTCACTTTTTTAGAGATAAAAACGAAAAAAGATTTGAAGAGTCAGATAGTGAGTATGGGTGTGCTTGGAACTTTTGTGGGGATATTTATAGGTCTGCAAGCCTTTAATCCTGATGATATTACAAATAGTGTCAATGATATTTTAGAGGGACTAAAAACTGCCTTTTTTACCTCTATAGTCGGGATGAGCCTCTCAACCATACTCTCACTGCGAGAGAAATTTACAGATGAGTAAGCAATCGAGTAACGAGTGGATGAGTATCTCCGATATGATGTCTGGGTTGATGTTGATATTTCTCTTTATTGCGATTAGTTTTATGGTGAAAGTAGATGCTGAGAAACAGAAGATAAAAGATATAGCCATAGAGTACAGAGATACCAAAGCAGACTTAAATGAGGCACTTTTTAGTGAGTTTGAGGATGATTTTAAGAAGTGGGATGCATCTATCAGCACAGATAATGCTATCGTTTTTGCCTCGCCAGAAGTCCTTTTTGCTGTCTCTAAAAGTGATATAAATAGTAAATTTAAGACTATTCTCGATGATTTTTTTGTGAGATACTTGAAAATAATTACATCTGCTAAATACAAAGATGAAGTAGAGGAGTTAAGAGTAGATGGATACAGCTCCAAGAGTTGGAAAAGCTCCCACTCAAAAAAAGAGGCTTATCTCAAAAATATGAAGCTCTCCCAAGAGAGAGCCTATCAGGTTCTTTCATACTGCTACTCTCTTAATAATGAAATAGTCAAGAATCAAAGAGAGTGGCTAGAGAAATATTTTCGTGCCAACGGTATGGCGTTTTCTAAACTTGGAGAGGGAGACACAGCAAGACGAGTAGAGTTTCGTGTGCAGATGAAGAGTGAAGAGCGGGTGAATGAGATGTTAAAGTAAGTTTTACAGCTCATGCAACTGATGATTAAACTCTGGAACTATCTCTTTTAGCTTTTTTAGTTTATCTTCACAACTCAGTAACTCTTCTATATCTTCTGAAAGTTGTTTAATCTCGTATGGTGTTGGCTTTGCAACCGTGATAGAGTCGTACTCTGTAGAGCAGTCACTATCATCTATCAGTAACTCTTCATAGAGTTTTTCACCTGCTCTTAAACCACAAAACTCTATCTCTATCTCGCTCTTACCACTCAAATCTATCATCTTCTGTGCTAAATCTACTATCTTGACAGGCGCACCCATATCAAGTATAAATATCTCGCCACCACTCCCGATAGCACCTGCTTGAAGTACTAGCTCACAAGCTTCAGGTATCAGCATAAAGTATCTGGTGATGTCAGGATGTGTCACGGTGATGTTTCTACCCTCTTCTATCTGCTTTTTGAACTTAGGTATCACACTGCCACTTGAACCTAGGACATTTCCAAAACGCACTGCGACTATGTCGGTGCCTTGTCCATTAGAATTTTGTGCATAGAGTTCACAGATGCGTTTTGTAGTTCCCATGACATTTGTAGGGCGCACTGCTTTGTCGGTTGAGATAAGTACCACTTTTGCAACGCCACTCTCTATGGCACAATCTATGACATTTTTTGTACCCAGAACATTGTTTGTAATCGCTTCGGCTATATTTGCCTCGACAAGTGGCACATGTTTATAAGCAGCAGCATGGATAACAATATCTGGCTTATAGTGCTTAAAAGTTTTCTCTAAGTCAGCTCTGTTTGTAACACTCTGCATAACCAGCACTATATTTGAAGCATTGACCTCTTGATCGATTTCGTAGAGATTAAACTCACTATGATCAACTAAAATCAGCTTATGCACTTGATACTTGATACATTGACGAACTATCTCACTCCCTATACTCCCCCCTGCACCTGTTATGAGGATGGTTTTATCTTGGATGAATGAGGAAATTTTTGCTTGGTCTAGGTCGGCTGGTCTTCTTGCTAGTAAATCTTCTACACTAAGATTTTTCAGTCTTGCATTATCTTGGGATAAGGTCGCTATAAATATATCTCTAATCCCAGCATTATGTAGTTTTGTGTATATCTCTTGCAATAGATTTTTATCTAAATCTTTAGTGATGATAGCAGACTCTATATTTTGATTTATAGCGATGTTCTCTATCTCTTCAAAAGAACTGACTTTTATATTTGATATGTAAGTGCCTATAACAGATGGGGAGTCATCCACAATAGCATCAATATAAAAATCATTTTTCTGTTTTATAAGCGTTTGTGCATACTCTGTAGCAGAAATTATCATAGTTTTTTTTAAATTTATATCACTATTTTCTTCAATAATAATTCTCTTTAAAATCCGTAAACTACCGATAAAAATAAAAGAAAGGAACATATCTATAATGATAACACTTCGAGGAAAAGGGTTGAAAAGCTGTGGATATACATAGTAAATAATAGTAAAAAGTGTATAGCCAAGTAGATGGGCATAGAAAATCTTCTTTGCATCTTTAAGACTAAAAAATCTCCATGCCACACTATAAATATGAAAATATGCCATAAAAAAAAGTTTAAAAACTAAAATAGTTAAAAAGACATAGAAAAATGTTTCGTAATATTTCGGAGTTACATGAAAATTAAATCGTAAATTGTACGCAATAAAAAGAGTAAAATAGGATATGAGAATATCGGAAAAAAGAAAAAAGAGAGTTCTTTTAAAATCAGTCGCTCTAAACACTCTTAATCACTTGTGTAATTTTATAAACATCCTCTTTTGTCATAGTCGTACTACTTGCCAAACATAAACCTTTTGCAAAAAGTATCTCACTTGTTCCATCTAGGTAAGTAGTAGCATCTTGAAAAAGTTCTTGCATATGCATAGGCTTCCACAAAGGACGACTCTCTACATTTATCGCCTCTAGTGCATTCATAATTTTAAGAGTATCAGTTTTTTCAAATGTCAAAGCAGTAAGCCATCTATTTCCTCGTGAATTTTTCAGTTCAGGCATAAACTTTATCTCTTCTACATCACCTAAAAACTCTCTATACCACTCAAATATCTCTCTTTTTTTTGCTACTCTCTGCTCTATAACTTCCATCTGTGCCACACCAATAGCGGCTAAAACATTACTCATACGATAGTTATATCCATACTCTTTATGCTCATAGTGGATAAAAGGCTCTTTTGCTTGTGTGGAGTAAAATCTAGCTTTTTCTATCATCTCTTGATTTTCACTTACTAGCATACCTCCACCCGAAGTTGTTAAGATTTTGTTACCATTAAAAGAGTAAACACCAAAATCTCCAAATGTTCCAGTATGTTTTTTATGATATGTAGCACCTAAAGATTCTGCTGCATCTTCTATGAGATAAACGCCATGATATTTACAAATCTCAGCTATCTTTTCTATATCTGCACTCATACCGTAAAGATGGGTAAGGATTAATGCCTTCGGCTTTTTGTCACACTCAAGGAGGTATCTGTTTAGAAGTTTCGGTGAGATATTCCATGACTCATTGTCACTATCTATAAAAACAGGATTTGCACACTGATAAAGTATAGCACTTACAGAGCCTATAAAAGTAAAAGTAGAAGCAAGGACATCATCCCCTTTCCCTATCCCTAATACTCTTAAAGCAAGATGGAGTGCAGAAGTAGCCGAATTAAGAGCAAGTGCATTTGAACTACCTGTGTAAGTTTGAATAGATGCTTCAAATTTATCTACATACTCCCCTAAAGGTGCTATATAATTACTCTCAAAAACTTTTTGGATATACTCTAACTCTTTTCCACTCATGTGTGGAGCACTTAAAAATATTCTATCGTTCACTTTTACCCTCTTATCGTTTGGAGTATATATTTTATATCTTCTTTAAAAGAATAGTTTTTTATATACTCCCTATTTATCTTCACTTTATCTGGCCAAATAACATTATCATTATACCCTATAGGATTATCCTGCTTCGCTAGAATCTCCTCTTCATCTTTGTATTTTATACTTGCTGGACCAGTTATGCCTGCTCTTATGGAGAGGATTACTCTATCTTCTCCCTCTAGCTTATCTGCATATCCACTTACATCTGGACGAGGACCCACAAAACTCATATCGCCAATAAGAACATTAAAGAGTTGAGGAAGCTCGTCGATCTTCGTTCTACGAAAAAACATCCCACTTTTTGTAATTCTTACATCATTAACTGATGTTATTGTTGTATCTACCCCAGCAACTTTTTTCATACTTTTTATTTTAAATACAGAAAAAAGTTTCCCATCTTTACCTACTCTTTTTTGTACAAAAAAGCCATTGCTCTTTGTTTCCAAAGAGGCGACTATCCAAGCCAAAAAGATAATCCACCAGCAAAAAATTAAGCCAATGAATGACAGAACTATATCAAAGGCTCTTTTTATAAACTTCTCTCTAAATGTTAGCATCTATATCTTAAGTTTATAAATTTTTGTGTATGGTGATGAGACTACTAACTCAAATAGAGTTTTATCATAATGCCCTAACATAAACATCTGAACAAAAGTAGAATTGTATGTTTTGTCATCCATCAGTATCATTTTGTTGTAGCTTTTCAAATAGACAACACTATAAGAAGCATTTGAGTGAAATATATTTGACTTCACCATCGTTTGTGCATTTTTACCCAATACCGCTATATCAAAATGATCAAGAGGAATTTTTTGCTTTCCAAGTGTTGCTGTACCTTGTGCAACATCAAGTGTGACACCATTTGATAAGGAGATAACAGCACCTTGCTGCTTTACAGGTGATGCAGGGTAAAAGAGTATATTTCTCTCTCTTTTTCCAGTTTTTAAATCTAAGTTTCCAAACACACCAACTGTAGGAAAAATATTTATCATACGAAATGGCATATAAAGATAGACATCCCTACTCTTTTTAGGTAATTTATAGTTTGGATTCTTTAAATCTTGCATAACTTTATTTGGATTTTTATCTTTAAACATTGTATTTGCTATAATTGAGTAGTTAGAATCCACATAAGTTTCAACTGCTACTCTTGAGAGATTTGCTGCCTGAAGAGGAGAATCAGAAAAGAAAATCTTTGAGATAAGATAGTTGTCATTATCATGTTTCCCTCCATCAATGATAGTAGATGTATCACTATAGTACCAAATAGGATAGCCATAATCCCACCATGTAAGTGTATAATCTTTATCGCTAGAGATTTTATCTAATGCTACGAGGTCTTTTACTTCTGCTTTATTAAATACAGTTGGCACTTTATACCCTATAATATGTGTGATATTTGGATAAAGCATAAAGGCAGTTGCTACTGCAATAAAAGCATACTTAACTTTTGTACTTTTAAGATATTCACCCATCACAAAAAAGAGATAAATAGCACTCATCGCAGCTACAGGCACAGCATAAACTGTAAATCTTAGTCCACCAAAGAGAGCAAAAGCACCAATCCCGACTAAAGGAAGAGCCAATATAAACGCAGGCTTTTTAAATACTAATACTATATAACCAATGATAGAAACAAAAAGACCTATCTCCGAACCACTAATACGATTTGCAAAAGTAGAAAATGGAATATGTCCAGCTTCTCTTACTGTCTGATTTACTGCAAAAAAGTGAAGACCACTTTCGTTGGTACCAGTTATGGTATATGAAGCAATTTTAGACCATATAAGTGTAAAAACATCACCAAATATCATAAATGCTATAAAGAAAACTAGAGCGATAAGCATTAGCTTTTTCTCTTCTACTTCTCTTTTTAAAAGTATAAAGTAGGTAATAAGGACAACACCTATGTCAGTAATGTATTCCAAAGGAACTGAGAGATGAAAAGGAATGAGAGCTAGGAAGATAAGAATTAAAGATTTATAGGTTACATCACTATCTCTGTGGTAAAAAAGCATATAAAGAGCATATATGATTCCCATAGCATAGATAATAGCTCTTCCTTGATCATACAAAAATGGATATATAGAGATGGCAATAGCTGCATATAAAGCACTTTTTAACTTAAAGTCTATGGTACTTTTTATGAGAAAGTAGAGTATAAACATAGGTGCCATAGCAGAGAACATATCGGTATCATAGTACCCAATCATAGTACGATTATAATAGCTCCAAGCGATAGAGCCTAAAAGTGCAGAGAAGAATCCCCAAATGCTCAACTTATACAATCTCGCAAGTAAAATCATAGGAATGACCACAAGACTAGAGATAACAGAAGGAAGATAAAAAGTGATAGTTTCTAAAGAAAATGGTGTAACCTTAGCCAAAATAGTGGTAACTGCAACAACTCCATACGACCAAAATTCTGGTACTCGTGGATTATCAGCATGCAGTCCAAAGAGTGAATGCTGTGCACCTGATGCAAAAAAATAACCATCGTTAGTATTTATCATAAACTGATTATTCCACATAAAACTATCACTACCTTGAAACTGATAGACCCATATCATCCTAATAGCAAAACTAAACACATACGCAATAAGAATCAATAAAAATAGACTCCTTATTGATATATTTTCCTCTTCTAACCCAAACAACTCTTTCATTTTCCATCCTTCATTAAATTTATTTTTTAAAATCCTAAAAATTCTAAATCTCCATTAATTTGTATCTATTCTCTTTAAAAAACTGTATAAATCATTATAAATATTTACTAATTCATCACTTTTTTCATAAATTAGATTTATATTAGCCACCACTTCATCTTGATTAAAACTATATTCATGAGCTATCTCATTTCTTACTTCTCTAAGCTCAAGCCATCTATCTTTATCTAGTATATCTAATTTTTCCAATCTATTTAAAATATCCAAAAAAGTCATTTTTTCTACATTTTCTTTAGATTTTATAAGAATACCTTTGAGTATAGATTCTCCAATAGTATCTTGTAGCTTTGAAAATCGGAAATTTAACTGATCTATAAAACTACTTTGAATTTTATCTATTTGCAAATAACTTTCTAAAGAAAGTGGTATAATCTTTTTTAAGTATTCTTTTGCATCAGCTAGTTTTTCTATATGTTTTTCGCATTCATATATTTTTTTATTGAAGACATCAGCTCTATCTTGTCTCATAGTTTTATTCCCTTGATGATTGCTTCTTGTTCGATAATTCTAGTTTCATCTTTTGAGATAACTACATCAATCTTTTGATCTCCGATTTTCTCTTTTATTTTTGCTAAAAACTGTATCTTTTTATATAATAAATCTTGATTTTCTTTTACCTTAATGTACAGATCAATATCTCCACCTTTTAAACTATCATCAACCCTAGAACCAAAAAGATATATCTCTCCATCTTCAAAAACTTCAAGAAAAGTTTGTTTTATACTTTTTATTTCAAAATCTGTTAGTCTCAATAACTTTATCCTAAATTAAATTTTTTCTTCACAACTTCAAATATTCCTACTATAGAACCTACACC
>JALUKS010000014.1:0-497 GCA_027056465.1 Sulfurimonas sp. | reverse complement strand
AAACAAATACGCAATAAGAATCAATAAAAATAGACTCCTTGTTGATATATTTTCCTCTTCTAACCCGAAAAACTCTTTCATGTTTTATCCTAAATTAAATTTTTTCTTCACAACTTCAAATATTCCTACTATAGAACCTACACCATAAGATAAATGCAATGCATAAAATGCATACATTAACTTTAATAGAGTTGTTTTTTTATCTACCATTTTAATGGATTGGTAAAGAATTAAACCCAAATGAGATGCAAAGACCAATAAACTAACATATATAATAGGAAAATAGAGTAAGCTCATAAATATAGGTGCAATTATACCCAATACAAACAACAATGGAATAAAATGCCTTAGACTTAAAGAGTTAAATGAGTTTGTATAGTACGCTGTTAATATATTCCATAAACCATTTGAAAAGTTATTTTTTGCTAATGATTTATAGGTCTCTCTAGCAAAATAAGTACACTTTACATCTGGCACTAAATATATCTTTCCCCCAC
>JALUKS010000013.1 GCA_027056465.1 Sulfurimonas sp. | reverse complement strand
GAAAATGTTTAGAGAGTGTACGAAGCACTTTCGCCACAGACATAGACTCTTCACCACTTAGATTTGCATCTATCTCATCGAGCATTAAAACGCCACCATTTTTGCTCATAAACTCTGACTTGAGTGCCAGAATAGCTAAACGCAAACGGTTAAATTCCCCTGTACTTATCTTTTTAAGCGCCGTACCGTTGAGCTTTATACTCACCCTATCACAACCTAAAATGCCATACTCTTCATGCTCTAGTATCACTGTAGCATCACGAAGATAGAGTGAACGAAGATAGAGATTAAGAGACTTTTCAAAAAGTGGCAACTCTGCTAAACGCAATCGACTTAGCTCCTCTGCAAGTCGCTTCATCTCCCCTCCCAAACTTTTATACTGCTCCTCTAAATCACTCTTTGCTATCTCAATATTTTCATATTTTTCAAGCTCCTCTTTTTTTTGCTCCATATAACGAAGAGCCTCTGTAACACTTCCATATCTATGCTTTAAGGTACTGATAGCTTCTATACGGTTTAGTACCTCCTCTATATCCACTTCATCCAAAGCAGAAAATCGTTCAGTAGCCGTATCAAAATGTGCGCGAAGATCATTCATAGTGTCATCAAAAAATGCACTCTCTATATCTAAAGAGTTCAAGGTAGAAGAGACTGAATGCTCGTGATTGAAGATTTCCATAGCGACTTCCAAGGACTTCAAAACCTTCTCTTTACGAGAAAGCTCTTTTTTTATCTCCAAAAGTTCTTCATCCTCCCCCTCGATAGGATTTATATCTTCTATCTTTTTTATCTCAAACGCAGCGAACTCTTTA
The DNA here is from genome assembly GCA_027056465.1 of Sulfurimonas sp. GTDB lineage: Bacteria > Campylobacterota > Campylobacteria > Campylobacterales > Sulfurimonadaceae > Sulfurimonas. The sequence continues at coordinate 841 of JALUKS010000013.1, read as the reverse complement.
AGCTCAACTATCCTCTTCTCCTCCTCTTCAAGCTTTATAAGCTCTTTTTTTACATCACTGTAGGAGTGATAGACTTTTTTATAGTTCACTTTGAGTTTCGTGATCTTTTTCGACCTTAATGCTACTCTCTCATCAACTATCTCAAGCAGATTTGCATTTTCAAAATCACTAAAATCTTTAAGACTCAAATGACGTAGATATTGAGAAGCCATACTTCCCATCGCCTTCTTAGAGAGAGTTTGAGCATTTATAAAGTAACGCGACTTCTCTTTTTTGATATGTTTAAAGATATTTATCTCTTCATCTTTAATACCCGTAGAGAGTTCATCAATCTCCCAAGTAACACTAGACTCACATAAAGTGGCTTCACAAGTAGCACCTCCAAGAGAAGCGAGTATAGCATTCATAAGTATAGACTTTCCACTCCCACTAGGACCAGTAAACACCACTAAACCAGAGTCTAAATTGAGTTCAGTCTCCTGAAAACTCAGGTAATCTTTGAGGTAAAATCTCTCTATCATTTTCTTGCCTTTTAAAAGTCTAATGGACTTATGAGTTTTGCTTTGTTCATCTCACTTACTACATGGGTATATATCATAGTAGTTTCAACCGATTTATGCCCTAATAACTCTTGTATGCTTCTTAAGTCGATTCCAGCTTGTAGTAAGTGAGTAGCATAACTATGTCTAAAGATATGAGAAGTAACATGTTTATTTAGATTTGCTTTTTGAGCTGCTATTTTTATATTTCGACCGAGATTACCCGCAGCTATATGATGTCTTCTTTTTACATTCGTTCGTGGGTCGGTCGATATATTTATGGCAGGAAAAAGATATTGCCA
>JALUKS010000012.1 GCA_027056465.1 Sulfurimonas sp. | reverse complement strand
CCTACCTATCCTATTCATGAGTTCTCTTTCATCTTAGCAGGTGGAAATGTTGTGAAGTTTGGTGTGAAGTTTGATGAAAAATATCGCATAGATGAGGATCACTTCTTCGAGAACCTTAATCGCGTTTTTATGGAGTCCTCTCCTAAACCAAAATATGTTCTAGTAAACTTTCCACATAACCCTACAACAGCAACTGTAACACCTGAGTTTTATGTAAGACTTGTAGCGATGGCAAAAGAGAAGAGATTTTATATTATCTCAGATATCGCTTATGGTGACATCACTTTTGATGGCTACAAAACGCCATCTATAATGTCAGTTGCTGGTGCTAAAGATGTAGCAGTAGAGTCATTTACTCTTAGTAAGTCTTACAATATGGCAGGATGGCGTGTAGGTTTCTTCGTAGGAAATCCGAAACTTATCGGCGCACTTCAGAAGATAAAATCGTGGTTAGATTATGGTATGTTTACACCTATTCAAGTAGCTGCTACTGTAGCTCTTAATGGAGATCAGCAGTGTGTAACCGACATCACAAACAAGTACAATCACCGTCAAGAGGTACTTATAGAAGCCTTTGATCGTGCTGGATGGCACATTGAGAAGAATGAAGCGAGTATGTTTAGCTGGGCGAAAATGCCAGAGTGTGTGATGCACTTAGGCTCACTAGAATTTTCTAAACGCCTCTTAACAGAAGCAGGTGTTGCTGTAGCTCCAGGTATCGGTTTTGGTGAGTATGGTGAGGGGTATGTTCGTATCGCTCTTATAGAAAATGACAACCGTATCCGTCAAGCAGCAAAAAATATAAAACAGTTTTTAAAACAGTTTCAAGAAGAGGAAGCAAAATAATATGATAAAAGTCGGAATAATTGGTGTTGGAACTGTCGGAACAAGTGTTGCAAACATCTTAAAAGAGAATGCAGATGTTATCTCAGCTCGTGCAGGGGTAGATATAGTTGCTAAGAGTGGCGTTGTGAAAAATCTCTCTAAAGAGAGAGGTGTAGATATTATCTTAACTGATAATGTAGATGATATTTTAGAAGATGCAGAGATTGACATCGTTGTAGAGCTTATGGGTGGTGTTGATGAGCCATTTGAAGTGGTAAAACGCGCACTCAAAGCGGGTAAAGCAGTCGTAACTGCAAACAAGGCACTTCTTGCGTACCACCGTTATGAGCTACAAGATTTAGCAAAAAATATAGCGTTTGAGTATGAGGCTTCTGTGGCTGGTGGTATTCCTATCATCAATGCTCTTCGTGATGGGCTTTCGGCTAATCATATCGAGTCTATTATGGGTATCATGAATGGAACTTGTAACTATATGATGACAGAGATGAGTAACAATGGCGTCTCTTATGATGCTATCTTAAAAGAGGCGCAAGAGTTAGGCTATGCTGAAGCTGATCCAACTTTTGATGTGGGTGGTTTTGATGCTGCTCATAAGCTTCTCATTCTCGCTTCTATCGCTTATGGAATTGATGCAAAACCTGAAGATATTCTTATCGAGGGAATTGATAAAGTAAGAAGTGAAGATATAGCGTTTGCAAAAGAGTTTGGTTATGCTATCAAGCTTTTAGGTATCGCTAAAAAAGATGGCAATGAAGTAGAACTTCGCGTGCATGCTTGTCTCATTAAAGAGGATGAGATGATAGCAAA
>JALUKS010000011.1 GCA_027056465.1 Sulfurimonas sp. | reverse complement strand
CCCTCTCTTTTAAATCCTTTTTTTGGTCTTTTAGCTGAGAGGAGTGATGCCCGTTACTTTGTCATCCTCTCTCCTGCGTTTACTGCTGTTGTGATGTCACTCTTGGGTGTGGCAAACTCCTATGCGATGCTTATTGTTCTGCTCTTTATGGCTGGTATCACTTCAACACTCTTTCATATTCCCTCTCCTGGGATGATTAAAGCATCTTCTGGAGATAAACTCGGACGTGGGATGAGTTACTATATGGTCGGAGGGGAGCTTGCTCGTACGCTTGGACCTCTCATTATCACAGGTGGTGTCTCTTTGTGGGGTCTTGAGGGGACTTGGCGTTTGATGCCTTTTGGGATTATCGCTTCACTTATTCTCTACTATAAATTGCGAAACTTTGAGTTTAAAAACCAAAAGTTTGCCAAAAAAAGAGAGAAAGGTGATGCTATGCGTGAGGTAAAACAGTTTCTACCTCTCTTTGGCGTTATGGGCGGCTTTATGTTCTTTCAGTCTGCTATGAAGATGGCAGTTACCCTCTATCTCGCAGTATATCTCACACAAGAAGGCTTCTCTCTTTGGGTAGCAAGTAGTGCTTTGGCAGTTTTACAGTTTTTTGGTGTCATTGGTACATTTATTTCAGGTAATATTTCAGACAAGATAGGCAGACAAAAAACTCTTGTCATTATGTCAACTGGGTCAGCCTTAACTATGAGTGCTTTTCTCTTTAGTACAACTCCTTATACGATGTTCCCACTCTTGGCACTCCTTGGCATATTTATGTTTGCAAATGGTCCTATTATGCTCTCGGTTATTCATGAGCTTGATACAAAGATGCCGACATTTATCAACAGCGTTTATATGAGTATAAACTTCTCCGTAAGCTCTATCGTTGTCTTGGCTATGGGTCTGTTTGGTGATACTATAGGCTTACACCTCACCTACACAATCGCTGCGTTCTTGGCATATATTGCCATCGGTTTTGCATTAGTTCTTGATGCTACAATAGAAAAAGGAAAAATAGATGTTTAAAAAAATACTCCCTCTCAATCTCATTATCTCGTTACGAATGTTCGGACTCTTTATAGTCCTACCAGTTCTCTCGGTCTATGCTTTAGATATGCCAAACTCTAGTCATACTATGGTTGGTATTATCATAGGTGGATATGCGATAACACAGATGCTCTTTCAAGTTCCCTTTGGAACGATGAGCGACAAGATAGGGAGAAAAAAGACAATCATTTTTGGTCTTATTATCTTCGCTATCGGTTCTTTAGTCGCTGGTTTGGCGACTGATGTTTACACACTACTCATAGGGCGACTGCTTCAAGGTGCTGGTGCTATCGGTTCTGTTATCACTGCAACTATTAGTGATGTGGTAAAGGAAGAAGAACGCGGTAAGGCGATGGCTATTATGGGTGGAAGTATCGGTATGTCTTTTGCACTCTCTATGGTAGCAGGTCCTACAATTGCAACCTATTTTGGTGGTGTTCCTACACTCTTTTTTATCGTTACATTTTTAGCACTGCTCTCTATCTATGTTTTAGTGAAGTATGTACCAAATCCTCCAGTAATCAAGCATACTTATTTGGAAAATGATAAGTTTAAAATGTTTGAAAACAAAAACCTTATGAAGATGAATATAACAAATATGTTAGTAAAAGGTTTTATGACTTTTGCGTTTATGATTATTCCTATTGTCTTAATCAAAACATACGGATGGAGTGAAAACGAACTCTATAAAATCTATCTTCCTTCTATGATAGTTGGTATCTTGGCAATGGGACCAGCAGCTATGATTGCAGAGAAGAAGGGAAAATTTAAACTTATTTTACTTCTTGGCGTTTTGTTCCTTGCTATAGCATATCTTATCATCGGGCTTAGTCACACCTATATGGCGTTTGTGGCAGGTGTTATCATCTTTTTTATCGGTTTCAATCTTCAAGAGCCTATCTTACAGTCTCTCGCTTCAAAGTATGCAAAAGTACACCAAAGAGGTCGTGTTCTTGGGATTTTCAATAGTTATGGCTACTTTGGAACATTTATCGGTGGTTTTATAGGTGGTATGCTTCTTGATGTAACGACTCTAAGTGTTATCTCTTATGGGATTATCGCGTTATGTATTCTCTGGGCATTGATGCTTTTTACTCTTGATAATCCTGCGAAAAATAAAATCGCCTATATCCATTTAGATGATACAGACCACACAAAACATCAAGAGTTACATCAGCTAGCGGGTGTTGTGGAGTGGTATATTAACGATAGTGAGCATGTAGTTATTGTCAAGTATTCTGAAGAATTAACAGATGAAGAAGCTATTCGTGGACTTTTAAAAAAGAGTGAAAAATGAGAATTATATTTTTAGCATCTCTCCTATTACTTCTCTTTAGTGGCTGTTCTCAAGAGAAAAAAGTAAACAACTTAGATGGAAAAAAACTTTTAGAAGAGAAGTGTACACAGTGTCATAACATTGATCTCCCTCCAAAAACTTTTGAAGATGAAAAAGCACCTCCAATGATGGCAGTTGCGTTTCATGTAAGAAGTTTTATCCAAACAGGCGATGAGAGCCAACGCATTCCAAAGGCTATCGCGTTTGTAAAAGATTATGTTGTTTCTCCGAGTGCAAGTAAATCCTTTTGTGATAAAGCAAGTCTAAAAAGCTACGGTGTCATGCCCTCACAAAAGGGAAAAGTAACCCAAGATGAACTCCAAGCAATAGCTGAGTATATGTTCTCACACTTCACACAAAAGAACCTTAATGAAGCGCAGGCACTAGAAAACAGGCTAAACGCCATGCCAAAAGGAGAACGCCTAGCACTTCAAAATGGCTGTCTCTCTTGTCATAAAGTAGATAAACGCATTGTCGGACCAGCGTTTAGAGATATTGCCATGAGAAAAGGAAACTCTTTAGAAGTTTTAATCCATAGCATTCAAAACGGTAGCAAGAAGAAATACAAGAGTTCAAAAGGTGCCATGATGCCCGCGTTTAAGAAGATAAGCGATGCAGATGCCAAAACTCTGGGAGAGTGGATACTCTCTTTAAAAGCACAAAAGGATAAATAGTGAAAATAGTTTTAGCAGTAGATGAAGATAAGAAGACAATAGTAAAAAGAACAGGGCAGAGTGCTTACTTTGCAGTTTATAATGATGACAAACTTGTAGAGATTCTTCCAAATAAACATCATGATGGTGGGCATCATGCTCATAGAGAGAATGAAGAAGAGGATCACTCTGAAATGGTACATGATGAGCATACAAATTCTCACAAAAAAGATGTAGAAGCACTGAAAAATTGTGATATTATTTTAGTACAAGCTGTTGGTGAAAATATGAAAGAGGCTTTAGAATCCATAGGCTTAGAAGTGAAAAAAATACGCCAAAAGCATGGTGTAACAGCCGATGAAGTAGTCCGTAACTTTTTAGATGGCAATATCTAAACGCAAGGGGTTTGTATGAGAGGTAGAAAACCGATACAGAGGCATATAGATGCCGACCATAGTCATATTTGTTTTAAGCCATGTGGTGTTAAACGCAATGAGCTTGAAAAGGTAGCACTGGGTGAAGATGAGATGGAAGCACTGCGTTTATCAGACTATGAGGGGCTTTATCAGCAGGAGTGTGCCGATAAGATGGGTATCTCACGTACGACATTCTCTCGCCTCATAGAGTCTGCTAGAAAAAAAATAGCAGATGCTCTTTTGCACACTAAGGCGATACGAATCGGCTAAGATTTAGCGATTTGTATGTGCATAATGTACTTCTATAAGATCAACTATACTTGTATCTAAAACATAAACATTTGTATATCCCATCACTTCTAAGTAACCCATCACACGGTTTGCAAACCAAGACTTTCCACATCCCACAACAATTGGAGTATTCTTATCTGTTGGTAAAAGATCTAAAGAATCTGCAAATTTTGGATAAGGAGCATAAAGAGCATTAACAATTCCTGCTTCTTGAGCATTTTCTCCTACTACTTTTGCTGGTGGTCGTACATCTAAAATAACTGCACCAACATCCATCAACAACTCACGTGTTTTATGTAAATCTACAAGACCTAAATTCTCTTTTTTAACATTATTCGCAATGATTTGTGTTAATGTCTCTTTTACTGTTAACATATTATTTCCTTATATTTTTAATATGTTAAGATTATAATACTCTATAAATAATAGTGAGTTAACGATAAAAGTTACCAATAGAAAAATATTGCTTAAAATTTTCTTAATTATGTTCTTAGTGCTTTCTCTTTTGCTATCAGTGCAACCACACCATCATACATATCTTGCACGGCTTGAACTTCTGTTATGCCTAAGCGTCTGCGGTTGCTAATGTCATAAACACCGCCCTCACTTTCGCTGTGTTCACCATTAATTCCACGGATTTGGAGATAGTATTTGTCTGTAATCGTTTTAAATGTTTCCATATCTTTTGCAAGTTTTGGCAGAGCGATGTGAACACTTGCTCTCATAGCAGTACCTAGATTTGTCGGACAACTTGTGATATAGCCTAGATGCTCGCTATAGGAAAAAGAGACTTTCGTTTCAATGCTCTGTATCGCTTTTACAAGACGACTGAAGACCTCTTTTATATCTCCACCCTGTTGCATAGAGATAATGCGAAGTTGATCCTCTTCATTGACCCAAACTAGAAATGTTTTATCATTATTGTGATAAATTCCACGACCTGCAGGCCAGTCACGATTGAGTCCAGCAGCATCTAAAAAGCGATCGCCCTCTTTAAACAAAAAGTGATCTTTTATGAGTGATTCTTGCACCTCTTTTGACATTCCTAAAAGTGGATAGTAGTTCCCTTTTAATTCACCCTCAAGAGTTTGAAGACCAGCAACAACACTCGACTCTACATGGTCACGCTGCTCTTTTGATATAGCAGTACCAAGAGGCATATTGTCCATATTTCTTCCCACACGAATACGAGTGGATAAGATAAACTCATTCTCAGGGTCAGGATTTGGAGCATTGAGATCCTCTGGGTTGAGATTACTTTTATGTGCATCTGTTTTAGAAAATCCATGATACTCTTCAATCATCGGGTCAAAAAGTTTGTCAAACAGACCATAAGACTCTTTGTCACCTGCATAGACACCTATGCCACTGTCGATGTTTTTTACACCTGAGTTGATAGCCTGTTCAAGAGTGAAACCATTAGAAGTTTTTTTATCTTTGAGTGCTTCAAACACCTCAGGTGTTAGATATTTGCAAAGAAGAGATTTACACTCTTTTGGGAAATTTGGGTAGTTCATTTTTTATCCTTTTTAGTAAAATTGAGTATCAAGTTGTTTTCTAACACTTGAGTAGTATTTATATTCCAACGCTCTGTGCAGTAGCTTGAAAAATCCTCATATCATCCTCAACATATAAAATAGTCAAATTTTTAAGTATAGAGGCAAAAAGAGCATGGTTCATTTTTTAAAAAGTCTCTTGAAACAGCTGCGTTTAAAAGAGACCATAGGGACTCTTTGTGCATAAGCTCTATACTCATCTCCAAACTTTCTTTTGACTTCCATCTCCTCAAAAACAATTACCATAAAAACGATAAAGAGCATCTCTAAAGGTGCAATGATGGTAATGAAATTCGGCATACCAAGGAACAATGCCCAACCTAGTGGCAAGAGGGTAAGACCAAAGAGCATGGGGTGACGCATACATTTGTAGATGCCTGTTGTGACAAGTTTATTTGTCTCTAAACGCGGCATATTTTGATCTCTTCCTTTGATTATTGTAAATATATATAATATATATAATATATTATAATACTATATGTTTAAGATAAATTGATATTATTTTTTAGCTAGATAATGTTAGAAAAGTTTATTGTAGAAATCGATGATTTAAAAACCGACTTAATTAAAAAAATAGATATAAGTTATCAAATAG
>JALUKS010000010.1 GCA_027056465.1 Sulfurimonas sp. | reverse complement strand
TTTTCGGCTAGGGTAACATATTTTTTACTATGTCTCGTATGTTCTTTTTTTTGAAATTTTTATCCTATACTGCTTTTGAGTTTTCGTTAGAAGTAATGTATCGGTCTATATCTAAAGCGGCATAGTCTAGCTTGTTAACAAGTCGGATAATTACACTTTAAATTTGAGTGGCGAGTGGATCGGTTTTTATAATCTTTTTTTTGCAAGAAAAAGAAAAAGCTAGATCGAATTGAATCACGAGGCAAAGTTATGTGTAAAATTATTGCTTGAAAGTCACATAGGAGTTTTCTCCTATGCTAACGAACTCTCTTAAAAAATATTAGGAGGTTCACGGTGTCTAATTGTATCGGAATTGATGTATCAAAAGCAACTATAAATATTCATATTCAAAAAAATAGTCAAGATTTAGTGTTGGAAAATAGTTTAAAAGGGTTTAAATCTCTTTTTTCAAAAGTGAAAAAAATATATAAAAAAGAAATAGAGGATGTCATCTTTATTTTTGAACCAACAGGGAGTTATTCAGAAGCTCTTAGAAAGTATTGTTCAGACAAAAATATTAAATGTTTTATCATAAATCCTAAGCAGTTTAGTAATTATGCTAAAGCATTGGGAGAGGAAGTAAAGAACGATATAAATGATGCTAGAGTTCTTTCTAAAGCAATAGAATTAGCAAAAGAAGGACAAGTGAAGGTTCCCGTGCTTAACGAAGATGTTGAGCATATTAAAGAGCTAATGAGCTTCTATAAATTTACCAAGAAACAGACAACACAACAGAAGAATCATCTTGAATCTTTAACAAGTAAAGATGGTGATAAATTCTCTATAAAAGAACTTCAAAAATCTATTGAAGAATCAAAGAAACAAGAGCTTAGAATCATTGAACAAGTACAAACTTTAATTGATTCTACTGATGAATATAGAGCTGCATATAAAAATATAACATCTATAAAAGGTATAGGTCAAATTGCTGGAATTGCACTATTTCATCTTTTTTTAAAATATCCAGATGCCAATCAAAGACAGATTACTTCATTAGCTGGTCTTAATCCAATTTATAAACAATCAGGTAGTTCAATTCAATCAGGATATAGAATTTCAAAGTCAGGTTCTGTTCTTTACAGAGGATTACTTTTTATGGCAGTTCTCAGTGCTATCCAATATGACAAAAACTTTCAATCTTTTTATGCACATTTAAAAGCTAAAGGTAAACATAGTACTTCAGCACAAATAGCTGTTATGAGAAAAATGATTATTACGGCTCATTCTCTTTATAAAAATAACCGTAAATATGATGAAAATATTAACACTCAAAAAGTAGTTGAAGTGGAATAAATTCTCAAAATAGTGTTACTATTGGTATCATTGTTAACTAAATTTGAACGTGGCGACTTGTTATCTGGTCATGGCTAACTTCATTATCCATCATATCTGATAAGCCTGTTGCTGTTGTATAGCCATTACTGCTGATTAGGTAGTCTGTGTAGAGTTCTAGGTAATCTGTTTTCATGGTGTATTTTAGCAAATTCCTTTTTAAAAGTCCGTAAGGTCAGTTACTAATCTGCAAGTGGATCGTTATACTAATATTTTTTTTGCCACTTCAAACTGGTTGGCTGTCATGAGATGTATCTTTGGATGGAGTGCTTTAAGCTCATCAAAAAGGTTTTTACTTAGCTCAAACCCTACCTTAAACTCTTCCTCAGCTCCTTTTTCATGAGCAATTCGTAGTTTTTCTATCCAGATATTAGGAACATTTATCCCTGGTACATGAGCAGAGAGAAACTGTGCCGTACGGAGTTTTGTGATAGGAAAAACGCCAAAGATAAGCTCCCCTCTTTTTTTCTGGGAACAACACTCACGGTTGGCATTATCTCGAAGTTCTAAGAGCTGTTTCGCATTTTCTATATCATAAACAGGTTGTGTTATGATACCCATCGCCCCATGCTTTATCTTCTTTTGTATCTTCTTTTGTAGCGTTTTAGGGTTCTTTGCATAGGAGTTAACTACTGCAAAAGGGTAGAGAGGTTTTGGCTCTACACCTAAAGGTTTTCCTGCATAGTTCATTCCTGAGTTAAACGCAGAGATGATGTCAAGAAGTAGCGTGCTATCTCCCTCAAAAACTCCTTTTGTATGAGGTTGGTCGCTCATAGTCGCTGGGTCACCAGTGAGTGCAAGGATGGCTCGTATATCGACCTCATTTGCCCCGAGTAAATCGGATTGAAGTGCTATCTTGTTACGGTCACGCATACTCATTGTCGCTATGACTGGTTTTTTAAATCTCTCTTGTAACATCTTCGCTGCAAAAAGGGAGTTGTACTTCAGTTTTGCGAGTGGGTTGTCTGTAGTTGAGAAACCATCTACATACTTATCAAGTTTCAACTCTGCTATTTTCTCTATGGTGGGAGCAAATGTAGGGGAGTGCCCTGGAGTTGTCTCAAGAGTGATATATGTGCCACTATTTAGCTTTTCTAGTAAAATATCAAACAAATAAAAGTCCTCTTTAGTTATAATGCCCTTATTATAACAAAAGAGAGTAAGTATGAGTTTAAAATTAGCTGTTTTTGATTTCGATTCGACACTAATGGATGGTGAGACTATTGATTTCTTTGCAGAAGAGTTAGGTATTGGGCAAAAAGTTGCTGCTATTACCGAAGAGGCGATGAGTGGCAGGCTTGATTTTTTTGAGTCCTTACAACAGCGCGTGGCACTTCTCAAAGGGCTTGATTTTTCTGTCGTCAAAAAGATAAGTGAAAATCTCCCTTATATGAATGGAGCAAAAGAGACTATCTCTGCATTAAAAGAGAGAGGCTTAACCGTAGTCTGCTTTAGTGGTGGTTTTAGAACGGCAACAGGATATGCAAAAGAGATATTAGGATATGATGCCGACTTCTCAAATGTTCTGCATGAGAAGGATGGTAAACTTACAGGTCTAGTAGGTGGCGATATGATGTTTTCTCACTCTAAAGGCGATATGCTAGTGCGTTTGCAAAATATCCTCGGTGTAAGTGATGCAGAGACATTAGTTTGTGGTGATGGAGCGAATGATTTAAGTATGTTCGCTCATGCTGGAACACGAGTAGCGTTTTGTGCTCGTGAGATTTTAGAAAAAGAGGCAAACATCATCATTAGAGAGAAAGATTTAACAAAAATATTGGAGCAATTATAATATGTTAGAAAGTACAGTGTGGCGTCAGTACCACGAAGAGAATAGTTTTAGAGAGAAATTAGCAGAGTTTTGTGTTTTAGAGACAATAGATCTTATCGAAGATGATAAAGTTCTTTATGGCGTTTTAAAGTCCAAACTCACAAAGAAAGAGTTGAAACTTTTTGCTATGGATTGTGCAAATGTTGGCGATGAAAAACTCAAAGAGGAGTTCTCATACGGTGATGAAGAGCTTGAAAAAGCGAAATTCAAACTCTATAAAAAACTCAAGCAAGATAAAACACGATTGGCGTTTAGGGAGTCAGCACAAGATTATTAATGCTAATATTAGAGTACTCATTTTATTTATTTTTTAACACGATTTTAAATGATACTCTTCTTGATAATTTTTTATCTTCTTTACCCTTGATACTAATTTCTTTAGCGTAGCTATAGCCACTTCCTTTAGTTACTTTTGTAAGCCATTGTTGCTCTTTTTTCCTTGCATTTGTAAAAAGATAACTCAATGTTTCAAAAGAACGTTGTAAAGAGAGTTTTTCATTGTTAAGATACTTCTGTGTAAAATCAACACTGCCCCATTCACTAGAAGTATGTCCATCTATCTCTACTGCTTGGATTACTTTTCTATGTGTATAGAGGAAAGGGATGAGTTTTTTGTTAAAACTTTTGAGAAGATTTTTTTGCTCTTGTGTGAGTTTTGACTCTCCTGCAAGAAAGTAGAGTGACTTAGCTATGAGTAAGATAGAAAGATCTTTTTTTATCACTATCTGTTTTGCAGCAATCTCTTTTTGGAAAAGTAGACAAAGTTTATCGTAAAAGCTAGAAGTTGCAGTGGAAAGTTGTACCATAGAAGCATCAGGATTGAGTTTTGTAATCCACATGTGTGTCTCTTGAGAGTTGTCATCTGTATAGACACCGGCAACTGCTGCTTGAGAGTTATGCATGATAGTAACTGCATTGAAAACATCATAGTTGTCATTTCCATAATGCTCTTGGTTAAGTAGTGCAAGATTAGAGTCAAGTATCATTGCTAGTCCATCTGTGTTATAGCTATCTTTGACATAACCAACGGCAATAAATCTACCATCAGAGTACTCTTTTATATCATTTATTTGACTCGGATATGTTGTAAATATCTCTTTATCCATCAAAATATTTTTATATAAATCAAACTTAATAAAGCGTATATATTCTCTTTGCATTTCATTATATTGTGTAAGAACTACTATAAAATTATTGTCTTTGAGTCGGATAATTTTTTTTGGAATGACTATACTTTCATTTTTTGTAGTCTTTTTGTAATGTTTGAGCCATATTCGGTTGCCATTTTGGGTTATTCGCATAAGTGTAACATTCCTATTTTTATTATAGGATGTGGTGCTAATTACTACTATAGAGCCATCTGCTGCTTCTGCTGCATCAATGCCGTTGTCATCATGCATTGTACCGTATTTTTTGCTCCAGAGTACTCTTCCATCTTTGGAAAAGCGAGTGAGAAATATATCTGTATTACCAAGCCCAGTGTTAAACATATCATCATCAGTTGAACGCGATGTAGCAGAAGATCCCACAGCTAAAACACCACCATCACTAAGAAGTATGAGGTTACTCATCCGGTCATAATTTTTTGTACCAAACATTTTTGTAAAGATTATATTTGCTTTGGCATCAAGTTTAAGTAGCAGAAGTGAACCATCAAGTGTATATCCCCCAATAAAGTAACCATTTGATGGCGTTTTTACCACTGCTATTGCTTTGTTAAAGTGAGAAAGTTTAGCCTGTTTAGAGAGAATAATTTTTGCCTTGTCATTTACAGTCAGTATATGCATTTTTGCACCAAAGTTTCCAGAACTATTTCTTAAGTACTCAAAGGCATTAGTATAAGAACGAGAAGTTGTTATATTCTTTTTATACTCTTTTGAAAAGCCAACGGCAGTAAGTGTACGGTCATAGTTCTCTGTTATATCAAAAAGAGCAGCATTAAATGGCTGTTTTACTATGATAGTGTAGTCAGTTTTATTGGCAAGGAGTGTAGTTATAAGAAGAAATAGAGTAAGAGTATGTTTCATTAGGGTACTTTTTAAAAGTATATAGCAAATAATATTCCTAAAATCTTTAAAGAGGTATAAAATAAAAAGTTGGGTGAAGTTTAAAGAGGTTCTTCCCTGAAGAGGGAAAAAGTGAAAACCTACTTAAGGTTCTCGAATGGTGCAGTTACAACTGTTTTACGAGTTACAGTATAAGGAACTAATGCTGCTGCACGAGCTCTTTTAATAACTACTGAAATCATGTCTTGGTGGCGTTTACAGTTACCTGTTAAACGACGTGGCATGATTTTATATCTTTCTGAAAGAGAGAAACGTAATGCTCCTACATCTTTATAATCCATGAAGTCAACTTTTGCTTCACAGTACTTACAATATCTTTTTTTATATTTTCTTTTTTCTGCCATGGTATTTCCTTTATGTTATCTGTTTTCTAAAATGGAATTTCGTCTTCATCTATATCAATCGTTGGGATTGACTCTGCACTTGGCATCTGACGACTCTGCTGTTGTGCTGCTTGGTTATCGTAACTAGGTTGTTGTTGATAACCTTGCTGTTGTGCTGGTTGTTGATAGTTTTGCTGCTGCTGAGGCTGTTGGTAACTTTGACCTTGACCTTGCGTTGGAGCATTGTATCCACCACCTTGTGTTGCACCATCCATCGGAGCAGTTGCAGGAGGAGTGTATCCATTTGCATCGTTGCTACCTTTAGAATCCAACATCTGCATACTTTCTGCTGTTACAGAGTGTTTAGAACGTTTTTGTCCATTTTGGTCTACCCATTGATCAAAGTTTAATCTACCTTCTACTAGGATTTTACTCCCTTTTCGTAGGTATTGGTTGGCAACTTCAGCACTTCTTCCGAAAAATGTAATATCTACAAAACATACTTCCTCTTTCTTCTCACCATTGCTAGTGAATTTACGGCTAGTAGCAATTGCAGTTTTTGCAATTCCCATACCACCTTGAGAGTATCTAAGTTCGATATCGCGTGTGAGGTTACCAACTAAAATTATTTTATTGAACATGAATTTTCCTTAAGTTGTTTAGTCTAAGACTATTACTCAGCTGCTGCTTCAGTAGCTACTGGAGCTTCTGCTTCTACTGCTGGAGTTTCAGTTGGAGCTTCTTCTGCTGCTGGAGTTTCAACCGCTGGTGCTTCAACTTTTGGTGCTTCTGCAGCTTTTTTAGCTTTTTCAACCATTCCGTTAAATGCAGCTATTTCACGATTTGTATCGTATTTAATAGTTACAAAACGAAGTAAATCTTCGTTAATACGGAAACGTCTTTCGATTTCAGAAATTGCTGATGGAGCAATTGATGAATAGATAACATGGTAAAAACCACGCTCGTTTTTTTCAATTGGGTAAGCTAATTTTCTCATTCCCATTGGACTTGTAGCAGCGATTTCGCCACCGTTTGAAGTGATTACTTCTTCGATAGCTTTAACGCTAGCTTGAATCTCTTCTGCTGTTAATGTAGGTTTTACGATTACTAAGTTTTCGTAGTTTCTCATATAGTATGATCTCCTCTTGGTATATGCCTTAATGGCGTTTGTTTCCCCCTCGGATAGAGCACATCAGTAATTGATGATAGCTTCTGATATAACATCACAATTGATATTACAAAGAGAAAGGAACTGGGATTATAGCTAAGTTTTACTTAAAGTGCTATTATTAGATGGACTTTTGCATTCACAATTTCTATCTCACCTGCAAGTTCAGCTTCAAAGAGCCGTGCTGGAAAACGCGAGAGAGCATCTTCGTAAGTCGGATTTGATTTGCAAAAGAGTAAGAAATCATCTTTGATTTTTTCTTTGGATGTTTGCCCTGTAAACTCTTTGACAAAAAAATCAATATCGTAAATAGCTTCTGCTTTTTTCTCTTGAAGCAGTCTATTAGTTGCCTCACTCTCCCCTATACGATGAGCCAGAACATAAATCTTTTTACCCATCTTTTGAGCATACTCTACACTTCGCATACTTCCAGAATTTAAGTCTGCATATGTTACTATTAGTACATCGCCAAGAGCGACTACAAGTTCATTCCTAAGAACAAAGTTATATCTTGTAGAGGGTGATGCTGGAGCAAACTGACTTAGGACTAAGCCCTTGTTCTCTACCTCTTCTATGAGGCTTGCATTTATAGTAGGATAGCGTTTATCTATGCCTGTGGCAGCAACAACTATGGTATTTGAACTTCCTGCTGCTTTGTGGGCAATAGCATCAACACCTATAGCTCCACCACTAACGATGCACACTCCAGAATAGGAGAGTTTTTGTGCAAGTTCTTGACTTCTTTGCCTCGCATATTGGTTAGGTTTCCTACTTCCAATGATAGAGATTTTCTGCTTGTTAAGTAAAGATGTATTTCCTTTGAAGTAGAGCTCTTTGGGATACTTTTTCATAGAATCAAGCTCTTGTATATGAAATGCAATCTGCTCTATCATCTGACTTACCTAATTCTATTTATTAGGACTAAGTTAACATCTTTAAAAAGTTTCTTTGACTCATAGAGTGCTTGGAGGGTATTTTTATGAGGATGACCAATAGCAATGGCACTACCGTGTAACTTAGCAATTTTAATCGCTTGTTTTATCTGTTTGAGTACATAAGCCTTGTCCATGTGATGGTCTAAGAAGACATCTCTAGAGATATATTTAAGCCCATATTTTTTAAGAACTTCAGGTGCCTTTGTTTTTGCTGTTGTTCTACTATCTATAAAGTGAATATTATGTTTTTGTAGTGCAAAAATAAGTCTATTCATCGCTACCTCATTTGCTGTGAACATGCTCCCTGTATGGTTATTGATATATCTAACCTTAGGAAAGAGTCTCTTTATCTCATCTATTCTTGCAGAGATTGCTTTTTGAGAATCATGTATACGAAGAGTGTGAGGCTCTTCAGCACTCCAATTCATAGCTTCCATTGGAAGGTGCACCATATAAAATGGCTCTTTTGCTGCAAGTTTTGAAGAGTTTGGGCGTCCTGGACTTGGGGGTAAGAAAGACATAGTTAGAGGTAAATGCAGACTTTTTATTGCATTGACTTGAGATTTTGTACATACATCATCTATAATTATAGCAAGTTTTGGTTTTGAACTTGTAAGCTTTTTTTCTCGCTTTGCCATCTTAGGTACATGAGCCAGTGACCCTCCATCTATCTCATGGGCAGCTGAAACATAGACTTTAGATTTTTTCTTTTTTGTCTCTTTTTTGAGAACCTCTTTAAGACGACTTTGTACATCTTCAGTTTTTTTAATGGTTACTTTCTTTTTTTCTTTTTGTATATACTTTTGTGAATCTGCTTTTGCATTATCATAACCTATATAATAACCAATGAGAAGTGAGCTTAGTATAAGCGCAATAATTGCTAATGTCCATGCAATATATGTTAATACTTTTGAACTGTTTTTTGCTTTAGTCTGTTTTTTCTTTTTTGCCATCTATTTTGTCTTTTATCTAAATTTTTGAAACTATACTCTCTTCAATATTAATATTGGATTTTTATTGCACTGAGCCATATTTTTTTCTAAATATCTGCTATTAACTCTTCATCTACTTGCCAGAGTTCACTTCTCTCATCATCTCGAACACTCTCTAAACGCATTAAGTAGTACTCTTGATGAACCTCTTTAGCCCCTAGACTTATAAGGTGTTCTGTTGGTACTTGACAATCAACAAAGTCATATCCCCACACTTTTAGGTGTTCTATAAGTACAGCAAACGCTGACTTAGATGCGTCACTGACATGAGCGAACATTGACTCGCCACAAAAGACCCCACCAATGCTGAGCCCGTAGAGTCCACCAACAAGTTTTTCATCCTGATAGGCTTCAATAGAATGGGCAACTCCCATACCGTGAAGTACCTCGAAAGACTCCATAAGCTCTTCGTGGAGCCATGTACCATCTTGCCCCTCTCGTGGAGTAGAAGCACATCGCTCTAAAACACCACGAAAATCTGTGTCAAATTTAAAAGTGAAGTGTTTTATCCGTTTTTTGAGAGATCGGCGAAGCTTAAAATCTTTTAACTCTAGTATAAGTCTAGGGTTTGGCGACCACCAAAGTATGGGTTCATCCTCTTGATTCCATGGAAAGATACCATTTTTGTAGGCCTTAAGAAGGCGAGTAGGATTGAAATCTCCTCCCCATGCAACTATACCCTCTTCACTCGCCTCAGTAGGATGAGGAAAATCAAGAGAAAATTTACTAAGCTGTGGTATTTGCATTAAAGCTCTTTAAACGCGAGGTGAAGAGTCTCTTTTACTATATCGACTTCTACACTTCCACCATTTTGCAGAGTACCAAAGAGTATCTCATCGCTGAGTTTGTTTGTGATATTGTTTTGGATGTAGCGTTTGAGTGGTCTTGCTCCCATCTCTTTTGAGTAAGCACTTTTAGCTATGAAAACTACAGCATCCTCACTTATATCGACACTTATCTTTTTGCCTAAAAGCTCTGTGTTTAACTCACGAATAAACTTAGTAACGATACCCTCAACTGTTTTTTCATCAAGCTGTACAAACTCGACAATCCCATCAAGTCTATTTCTAAACTCTGGAGTGAAGAAGGATTTTAACTCCTCATTTTTCGAGATAGATTCATCTTTGTTGAAGCCCATGACATTGCGAGCAGTCGCTCCGATGTTTGAGGTCATGATGAGGATGACATTTTGAAAGTTTGCTTTGTAGCCATTGTTGTCAGTGAGTGTAGCACTATCCATTATCTGTAGAAGAATGTTTACCAAATCAGGATGTGCTTTTTCTATCTCATCTAAAAGGAGTACAGAGTAGGGGTGTTTTTTGACTGCTTCGGTTAGAAGTCCACCCTGCTCATAGCCGACATAACCAGGAGGTGCACCGACTAAACGAGAGAGTGCATGTTTCTCCATATACTCACTCATGTCAAAGCGCTCAAAGTGGATGCCCAGAGTATCGCTAAGAGCGATAGCAAGTTCAGTTTTTCCCACACCAGTAGGTCCAGAGAAAAGGAAAGAAGCGATAGGCTTACCCTCTGGTGTGAGTCCAGCTTTGGAAATCTTTATCGCTTTTGAGACTGTAGTTACAGCTTTGTTTTGACCAATAACTCTGCGTTTTAAATCATCCTCTAAAGTCGCTAGGGCTGAGAGTTCATTCTCTTGCATATTTGTGTTAGAGATACCTACTATAGTAGTGATAGTTTTGAGTATATCTTTTGCACCGACTTTTACTCGCTTGTTTTTGTGAAGATGAAAAGAGGCAGCAGTCTCATCTATAAGGTCTATCGCCTTGTCAGGTAAAAATCTATCTGTGATGTATCTGCTTGATAAATCTACAGCAGATTGGAGTGCTTTGTTTGTGTACTTGACACCGTGATGTTTTTCATACTTTTTTTGTACACCTTTGAGAATAAGGTAAGAGGTCTCTTTTGATGGCTCCTTGATGTCCACCTTAGAAAAACGGCGACTTAGTGCCTTGTCTTTTTCAAAACCATTCCTGTACTCAGCAAAGGTTGTTGCACCCATACACTTAAGCTCACCAGAAGCAAGGGCAGGTTTAAGCTGGTTAGCTGCATCCATAGTCCCACTTGTACTTCCTGCACCTATAAGTGTATGGATTTCATCTATAAAGAGGATAGCATTTGGCTCAGTTTTAAGCTCATCCATCAGACCCTTGAGTCGTTTCTCAAAGTCTCCACGGTATTTAGTTCCGGCGAGTAGGGCACTAAGATCTAAGGCATAAAGCTTAGAGTCTTTGATGATTTTTGGCACTTTGTTGGCTGCGATGTTAAGAGCAAGTCCTTCAGCTATGGCAGTTTTTCCAACTCCTGGTTCTCCTACTAAGATAGGGTTGTTTTTCTTACGGCGACAGAGAATCTGTGTCACTCTTTGTATCTCTGAGTCTCTTCCTATGACAGGGTCGATTTTCCCCTCTTTGGCTTTGGCGATAAGGTCTATGGAGTATTTTGCTAGATAGGATTCTGATTGCGTTTGCTGAGGCTCTGACTCTTCATTATGCGAGATGATCTCAAGTATATCTAAACGCGAGATAGCATACTGAGCAAGAAGCATAAAGGAAAAGGTGTTCTCCTCTTCATAAAGGGCTGCTAAGAGGTCACCAACATGTGCATTTGTTTGCTGTGCAGACTGGATATGTTTTATCATATTGTCTATCAAACGCGAGAGTGCTACACTTTCGTAAGGCTCTTGCTCGACATTTTTAGGAAGAGCATCAATGTTATTTATCATATAAGCAGAGAGTTCCTCTTGCATCTGTGTAACATCGCCACCACATGACTCGATGATACTAGCACCTTCGCTAGAGCCTAAAAGATGATAAAAAACATGCTCGATAGTAAGATACTCATGTCGAAGCTCTTTTGCAAAAAGGATGGATTTTTGGAAGATGTCGTTAAGTTCAGGAGTTATCATTTACTCCTCCTCCATAGTTGCTTTGAGAGGAAAACCACTCTCTTTTGCACGCTTAATCACCTGCATCACTTTTGTTTCGGCTATCTCGTGAGAGTAAACGCCACAAAGACCTCTATCTTTTTTGTGAATCTCAAGCATAATCTTCTCAGCCTCTTCAAAACTCTTATGAAATAAATCTATTAAAATATCTACTACAAAATCCATTGAAGTGTAATCATCATTTAAAAGATAAATCTTGTACTTTTTTGGGTATTGTAGCATTGTCTCGTTAAAGAGTTCTGTTGAAATATCTGTTGGCATCTTTTCTAGTCCCTTGATTATTATAAATAAATTATAGCAAAGTTGAGATAATATTTGTCCTATATACTTTAATTATGCTAGAATTCTAAAGATATAAAATATTAGGAAAATATGATGGAAAACAAAACAGCACTAGAAACACTCAACGATAAAGTATCAGATATACTTCAAAAGTATAACTCACTCAAAGATGAGAATGGAATGATGAGAAATGAACTTTTAGCGCTTAAAGCAGAAAAAGAGCTTAAAGATCAAGAGATTGAGAAACTCAATGAAGATAACGCGATGAAAGATCTTGAAATAGAAGAGATAGTAAGTAAGATAGAAAGTATCCTAAGCTAGTTATTTAATGAGCAAAAAAATAGGATTATATATTGGAGGTCGCAAATTTGATGTCGATGTCGATGATGAGTTTGCTAAATTTTTAGAAGTTCAGATGGAACATGACTTTAACATAGAAGGCAATAATGAGCTTAAGCTTGTGATGCAAGCTTATGTAAGAAAAACCTACGAACTTTACAAGCAAGAAGCAGAAATCATAAAGATTTTAAAAAAATTAGAGCAATAAGTTAAACTTTAGGATAAATTAAGTTTAACTAGCTATAATTTCAGCCTCTTAATAGAGAAATGATGTGCGCTCTTAGCTCAGCTGGATAGAGTACTGGTTTGCGGTACCAGCGGTCACACGTTCGAATCGTGTAGGGCGCACCATACTTAAACCTCCTAAACAACATACTTTCAACCACTAAAAACAATCAAAAATAAACTTTTAAGAAATTGAGTTATGTGTCTCTTATTGCACTAATTATGGTAAAAGTATCTCAAGTGAGGTAGCTAAATGAATGATTTTACTGATGATGAGATTGATGAATATCTAAATGAGACCATGGAAGAGTACGAGGAATGGAATGTAAACCTTGATATATTGGTATCTAATCTCACTGATAGTAGTAAAATATTTTATCAGAACTCCATGAAAAAATTGGTGACAAGATATTCTATATGATTTATGGCTATCTAAATTCTGAGAGCTTGATAGATTATGATGAACTTGCTGATGGTGGGATGAGTGAGTTTATCCCCAATAATTCCATACCAAATGTCATTTGAGAGTAAAGGACTGACTAGATTAATAGATACATTTATTCAAATTAATACTTAAAAGATTTTCTGCTTACCTTAAGTGTATTGGGTGCTAGAGTCAATATAGATATTCAAAGTAAACAGTCAATGTTCTCTCTAAGGCATGTTGTTATAGATGAATTGTTGTTTTGTGAAGATAAATTTGACATTGTAAGTGATGGTATAAAAATCACTATCTTTGATATAGCAGACATAAAACTTATTGAAAGTGCAACTACAAAAAATATTTAATGACCTAGTAGAAAACTATAAAGTTGTCAATCAAATATTTTTCCAAGATTTATAAATATCCATCATCGGTGATGGTACATAGACTTACAATTTATTTTTAGTTAATACACGAGATAATACCTCAATTTTAATTTTTATATCATTCATATGTGGCAGTGTCTTAGCATAAACCAAATCTTTAAAATCGTTAGTGTAAAAACTATTGAGCTTGTTAAGAATGGTGTTTGTATCTGTAAATATCTTTGTTGTATATAGTGGTATATTAGCCCAGTTGTTTTGGTTAAATTGATTTTTATCATCAACTCTTACTTTTTGTATCATATCTACAAATTCACTAGAATTTAAAAATAGTTCTATCTCAGGCTCTTCCATCAAAAAATAAATATCATAAAAATGTCGAATTTTCTCTTTGAGTTGAGAATACTCACTATCACTTTCATAAGAGGCTCTTGCGATAGCACTAATCTTTGATTTTATAGGCTTTTGAGAGTGAAGTTCCACTAATTTTTTGATGGTAAGATAGTCCTATCAATACCAATCTTATATTTTGTGAGAGGATTAAGAGAACTTTTTAAAGAGTAAGCTTGTTCCCAAAGTCCTATATCTTTGAGTATAGACCCAAGTAATGCTCGTGTTCGTGGTGTATAGTTCATGGCATACTCTGCGAGTTTTTTTTGATTTGTTCTACTCTCTTTTTGAATGATATTTTTTAAATAGATAAAAGCATTCTCAGGTGTGGTAGCAGGTATCTTTTTTATATCTTTAAGGGCATCAAGAATTTGTAAGAGATATATATCCTCTTTTGGGGCATCTACTCTTTTTGGAATAAATTGGAGTAAAAGATTATCAAGTAGAACTTTTCTATATGTTTTATTTGTGGCGATTGTTTTTGTTTTTGCAACTTGTGTTGTTAATCCTAATTGTCTAAAAGCATTGAGACCTGTTTCATAAGAAGTATCAGGCTCATCTAAGTAGCTAAATACTTTTTCTTCACTACTAGGTTCAACCTCTCCAAAAGCCCTTATTTTTGGTTTATAAAACTTGCCCTTTTAGTTAATTATATCTAAATATGAAATGTTTTTCAAGTAAAAAACCTATAGAATTAAGATTGTATTAATATTTGAAGATTTTTTCTATATACTCGTAAGGGGTGTTGTTGTATCGTGCGCTCTTCGAGCATTCATAATTGAAATCAACATAAATGCTCTAAATTCTAAATCGTATTTTAATGCCTGTTTATATATTTTACGGATAACATCTACTAGAGGTTCATCTGATCGTTGAGTCAGTTTAGGTTTACCTACATTATAACCCATATTATCCATAAGTTTAATGATATTTCTTTCTATCTTACCCTCTAAAAATGCTCTTTCAAAAACTGATGATAGGAGGTTTCTTTGTTTTTTTATTGTACTTGGACTCATCCCTTTATCAATCATCTTTTTTTTGATTTTAGCAATATCATCAATAGTGACATTGGCAATCAGTAAGTGACCAATTTTTAATGAGTGATCAATAAATATGTAATTTGTTTAACAAATTTGATTTATCTAAAGCCCCCCAAATATTTACTCACTTCGTTTATGGCATATTCTCATTTTATTGTATTTAAGTTTTTAAGATATTAGATAGATTTATAGCCAATTGTTTTGGGGTTATTCTTTGTAGTTATATCAGATATATTCTTCAAATTTAATAGGATGACATCTCTGCTTTTGCAACAAACCTTAACCAAATGTACCCAAGAAGTCCCGCAAAAAGTGATGCGGTAAGTATGGCAATTTTGGCCTGAAATATCAGTGTTTCATTGCCTGCAAAAGCAAGATCTGCTACAAAGATACTCATTGTAAAACCTATACCACCAAGAGCCCCAACTCCCAAGAGTTGGCTCATACTACTTCCTTGTGGCAGTTTTGCGATGCCTAGCTTGATAGCAAGAAAAGAGACTCCGGTAATCCCAAGAATCTTCCCACCTAGAAGCCCAAAAATGATTCCTAAAGAGACATTTTGTGTGATAACTTCACCGACTGAAGAGAAGTTTATGCTTATACCTGCGTTTGCAAGAGCAAAGAGCGGGATGATAAGTAGACTGACTGGGAGATGCAAGTCATGTTCTAGTCTTGCGGAGGGTGAACCTACTGAGTCGATGGTCTCTTTTATGTTGAGGAGTATCGCTTTTTGTTTTTCATGCATAGTATGGTCTGTGGCTAGTGGATAGTTGTCGTACTCATCGAGCAACTCTTTAGTGTGGTGTGTAAAAGAGGAGGGTGTAATCTTTGGTCTTGATGGTATAGTCATAGCAGCGATAACTCCAGCGATAGTCGCATGCACTCCCGACTCAAGCATGAAAAACCACAAGAAAAGCCCAACTATAAAGTAAGGGAGAATGGCATGGATGCCAAAACGGTTGAGTAAAAGCATAACGCCAAAAGAACCACCGGCAAGTAAAAGGGGAAGAAAGTGAATCTGCTCCGTGTAGAAGATAGCTATAACAAGAACAGCCCCAAGGTCATCGACAATAGCTAACGCCACAAGAAAAGTCACAAGCGCAGGGGAGACTCGTTTTCCTAAGAGTACAAGTGCCGAGATAGCAAACGCGATGTCTGTCGCCATAGGAATACCCCAACCTGCAGCTCCCTCGCCTCCTTGGTTAAAGTACATATAGATAAACGCGGGAAATGCCATACCACCGATAGCTGCGAGGATAGGGAGGATGGCTACTTTGATGTTGGAGAGTTCCCCGACGAGTACCTCGCGTTTTATCTCAAGCCCTATCATAAAGAAAAAGATTGCCATGAGACCGTCGTTTATCCAGTGATGGAGGCTGTGTGAGAGTTTCCACTCTCCGACATTGAAGTCAATTTTCATATGAAAGAAATGACTATAAGTATCTGCAAGTGGAGAGTTTGCAAGCAGGAGTGCTGTTATGGTCATAAGCATGAGTACTAGACCAGTTGTCATTTGTGAGTGTAAAAAGTCTTCAAAGGGTGTGGAGATTTTGTTAAAAGCTTTTTCCCATGGGGCATAGATCTTCATTGAGTATTCCTTAAAAATTATAAGTGTGATTATATCTCAATTATTATACTTAAAAATAGGGGTATAATTGCTCTATGAATATAAAAGAGCTAAAAAATCGTAGTATAGTGTTACTTGGCAAGAGTCGTGCCTTTGTAGAAGAGGAGTTTCTTTCTCTTATGAAGTACCATAAGATAGAAGTACTTAGGGATGTAGATGAGAATGTAAACCTTATAGTAGAAGGTCGAATGCTCACACCTTATGAGCAAAATAGTATGGCGGCTCTTTATGAAGAGGGGAAGTATACTTTTATTAGCATAGATGAGTTGGAAAATGCTCTCGCAAAAGAGCTCAATGCTGATATGCTTCTTATGAGTCTCAAACTTTCCCATGATAAAGAGCGACTTAAAGCTTTCATAGAAAACGCGATGATAAGTGACGAGCTCTTTTTTAAGCTGATGCAGATGTATGAGTGGGGAAAAGAGGACTTTTTTGAAAATGATGCCAACCGTGATGTGAGTGCTGCGTTTATCTCGCGTTTTTATGAAAACATAGAACAAAACCACAATGTCCAGTATGCCACAACTGGCTTCTTTCATCTTGTTTCTCAGGCAAAATCCTCGGCACTTCTTGGGGCTATCTCTGAGCTAGAGCCTATGAATTTTCATCCTAAGATAGTTTCGGCTATCGCTATGAGTCCTGCTTGTGATGAAGCTTTGCAAGAGCGACTTTATAAACGCGGAGAGTCGTTT
>JALUKS010000009.1 GCA_027056465.1 Sulfurimonas sp. | reverse complement strand
TTTTACTCACACTCATTCTCTTTAAAAACAGAGTCTCCAAAACACAAGCCTTTGGCATACTCCTAGGCATCATCGGTGGAGCAGTCATACTCAACCTCGATGATTTAGCACTCTTTTTTAATGGCTCCAACATCTACTTTTTACTCTGTGCACTTATCTGGGCAGGTGTTACAGTGCTCTCACAACACTCTCAGGTTCACATCCACCCCATCCACTACAGTTTTTTTATCTCCCTTATTGCAACAATTTTTTCCTTCTTTTATGGCTATAGTTCGGACTTTAGTGTAGTCTTCGAGCAAGATAGCAGGTTTTGGACGGCACTTATCTACCTTGCAGTTTTTGGGCAGACCATAGGCACAACCATCTTCTTTATGGCTTCAGGAAAACTAGGAAGTGAGAGAACAAGCTCTTTTATGTTTCTTGTACCTGTTTTTGCTCTCTTTTCTGCTTGGCTTATCTTAGATGAAGCGATGCAACTCCCTATTATCATTGGTGGAGCTATTAGTATGCTCGCCGTATATTTTATAAATAAGCACTAATTAATCTTATTTTATATATAATACTTATAACTATTATAACTAGGAGTTATTATGAAAAAAGTACTTATTTTAGGTGGTGGTTTTGCTGGTGTTGATGCTGCTATTCACCTCAAAAAGAAAAACTACGATGTTACCCTTGTGAGTGACCGTGACTTCTTTTATATCTTCCCTACTTCTATCTGGATTCCTACACATGGTGCAGAGTTCAAAGATATGTGTGTAGATCTAAAAAAATTACAAGAGTCTCATAAGTTCAACCTTCTCATCGATGCTGTCACAAAGATTAGTAAAGAGGAAAACTCTGTAACTTTTGCTTCAGGAAAAATCATCGAAGATTATGATTATCTCGTTGTTGCTATGGGTGCTTCAAAGATGAAGCACAAAGGTATAGAGAACACTCTATCTATTTGTGGCAAACCTGAAGCTTCCTTAGAAATTCGTGATGCACTTGATGCACTCATAGCAAAAGGAAGCGGTAAAATAGCGATGGGCTTTGGGGGCAATCCTAAAGACTCTTCTGCTGTTCGTGGAGGTCCAGGATTTGAATTACTTTTCAATGTACATAATATGCTCAAGAAAAAAGGCATAAGAAAGAACTTTGAACTCACTTTTTTTGCACCGATGGCTGAACCAGGAAAACGAATGGGACCTCAAGCCCTCAAGATGATGGATGTAATGTTTAACAAACTTGGTATCAAAAAGCACTTTGGCAAGAAGATAACTGGCTTTCTTAGTGATGGTATCAACTTTGAAGATGGAACTAAGCTAGAGTCAGATTTTACGATGTTCATCCCCGCTGGAAGTGGACACGCAGTCATAACAGACTCAGATCTCCCAACAAACGAGGCAGGTTTTGTAAAAACAGATGATTTTTCATGTGTACTTAACGAAGATGGTTCACTCAGTAATATCTATGCTATAGGTGATATAGCTGCATTAGAAGGACATGACTGGAGAGCAAAACAGGGTCATATCGCCGAAGTAATGGCAAAAAATGTAACCCACAACATTGAGGAGAGAGAAAACAACTCTACATCGTTCAAAGGCTACTACAAACACCTCAATATCTTATGTGTAATGGATAGTGGAAATGGGGCAGCATTTGTTTATCGTGATGAAAAACATGC
>JALUKS010000008.1 GCA_027056465.1 Sulfurimonas sp. | reverse complement strand
TTAGCGCAGATGGATAAAGATCTCTCTTCAAAAGGGATTAGCAGAAGAGATGCTATGAAATTAGCAGGTATTTCCGGAGCAGCTTTTTTAACGGGTGGCACTACAGATGCACAAGCTTCAACAGAACCAAAGAGTGCTTCCAAGGCTAAAGGAAAAATAGTAATTATAGGTGGTGGGCTTGCCGGTATGTCAACTGCGGCTAGATTGACTTTAAAGTTGAAAAATCCCGATATTACAATTATTGAGCCACAAAAATTATCAGTATCCTATCAGCCGGGACAGACGCTAGTTGGTGGTGGTATTTGGGATGAGAGTGATATTCTGTATAATAGAGATGATTTTGTACCAGATGGTGTGAAGGTTATCAAAGATAAAGCAATAGCTTTTGATCCAATGAACAATAAGCTGACAACGGCTAAAGGTCAGGTTGTTTCTTATGATTATCTAATTGTTGCTGCTGGTTTACAGCTTGATTTCGAGAGAATTAGAGGCTTGGAAGAGGCAGGTCGTGCTTACTCAGCAGGCGATAATAAAAAACTTCTAAAAGCTTTGGGTGATGATGGTGTGTGTTCTATTTATACCGCCGAAGGGGCAACCAAAACTTGGGAACAGATGCAAAAATATATAGCTCAAGCAAAAGCCGGCAAGAAAACCAAGTTTGTTTTTACACATCCAAATACACCGATTAAGTGTGGAGGTGCTCCTAAGAAAATTATGTATCTAACTAACTCAAGACTGAAAGAAGCAGGTGCAAGGGAGAATGCAGAACTTGTTTTCTATCCAAACGGTGGGGTGATGTTTGGTGTCCCAGAATATCATGATGCCATAGTAGAGCAGTTTAAAAGGGAAGGTTTTAAGTGGCACTATAGGCACAATCTAATTGAAGTGGATGTTAAAAATAAAATTGCTGTTTTTGATTCCAAATGGCAGGAAAAAGGTCCGTGGGATCCTGTAATGAAGGATTATGAAGTTATTCCCAAGCATGAAAAGCTTAGAGTCTCTTATGACTTCTTACATATAGCTCCACCACAAATAGCTCCAAGAGAGATAAGAGAGTCCGAGATAGGTTCAGCTAAGGGTTGGGTACCGGTAAACAAAGAGACTCTTCAACATATTAGATTTAAAAATATATACGCAATTGGTGATATTGCTCAAGTACCTATGGGAAAAACGGGCGGGAGTGTTAGAAAGCAGTATAAAGTTCTTGTAGATAATCTCGTTGCTCAGATGGAAGGAAAAAAACTTCCTGCAAAGTATGCTGGTTATACAGTTTGCCCGTTAATAACAAGTATCGGTACGGTTATGCTTGCTGAGTTTGATTGGACGGCCAAGCCAACTCCTTCATTTCCTCTTGATCCATTGGTTGAAAGATGGATATGGTGGCTAATGAAGATCCACGCTCTTAAACCTATGACAGTATACGGTATGCTCGCCGGCAGGGCATAAATTCAATGGGGGGGGGAAGTTTCCCTTCTCCTGTCTGTCTCTAATTCAAAAAAAAACAAAAAATGCAACAATAGGATATAAATGCAAGTAAAATTTGAGCTAGTTACCTACAATGAGGTTTTAGATAAATTTGAACCGGATGAAAATATCTATTTTTTAGAGCTAGACAATAAACAAGAACAGATTTACAACCATTTAAAAAATAGTGATTAAAAAAGTCATACCATGGATACACA
>JALUKS010000007.1 GCA_027056465.1 Sulfurimonas sp. | reverse complement strand
GTAGACCCAATATCATGTGAGGGGTGTCACTACTGTAGCCGAATATGTCCTGTTGATGCCATTGAGATGGTAACACAAAAGGCAGGAGATGTTTTCGTATCAGATATAAAAAATGGTGCAAAGATGGTACATGCTAAGCTAGGTTTTGCAGCTGAAAATAGTGGAAAACTTGTCTCAAAAGTAAAAAGAGTAGCAAAAGAGTTGGCACTCAAAGAGGATAAAGCATATGTTATTACCGATGGTAGCCCTGGGATTGGGTGTCCTGTAATCTCTAGTCTAAGTGGTGCAAATCTTGTTGTGATTATAACAGAAGCAACTGTTTCAGGGCTTCATGATTTAAAAAGAGTCTATGAACTCACAAAAACTTTTAATCTTAAAGTCGTTTGTGTCATTAACAAGTATGATTTAAATAGAGATATTACAAACAAAATAAGAGAGTATCTAAAAAGTGAAGATGTGCAGCTTTTAGCTTCACTAGCTTATGATGACATATTCACAAAGGCAGTGAGTGTAGCAAAACCGATAGTTGAATTTGATGAGAATTGTGAAATATCAAAACAAATCAAATTGAGTTGGAACAATATAAAAAATATTTTGAAGGAAAATTAAGATGAAAATAGTATTTACAGCAAAAGGTAAAACTTGGGAAAGTCCAATAGATGCAAGATTTGGAAGAGCAGAGATGTTTTTAGTATATGATGAAGAGTCAGATACATTAGAAGCGATAGACAATAGTGCTACAGAGTCTATGGAACATGGTGTTGGTGGAGTCTCCTCTAAAAAAATGATAAACGCAGGGGCTAATGTTGTCATAACTGGTAATGGAGCAGGAGAAAAAGCACTTAAAATCTTAAAAACAACTGGCATTGCATTTTTTACAGGTGCTGGTGAGATGAGTGTTAAAGAGGCATATGAAGCTTATAAAGCAAACAAATTACAACAACAGTTTTAGGAGAAAAAAATGAGAATAGTATTTCCAACAGATGAAAATAATGGCTACCTTAGTAAACGAGGTGCACATTTTGGTAAAGCAAAGTTTTATACAATTATAACAGTTGAAGATGAGAAAATTGTAGATGTTGAGGGTGTTGCAAATAGTGGACACGATGCTAATGCTTGTGGTAATGCAGTAGCAAATATTATGAGTCTCAATCCTGATGCACTTGTAGTCGGTGGTATAGGTTCTTCACCTGCACAAGGTTTTTTTGATGCTGGACTTGATGTTTATGTAGATCAAGAGAATCTAACAGTTGAACAATCAATCGCACTATTTACTCAAGAAAAACTACAAAAAAGTAATGGTGATGGGACTTGTTCAGTAAAATAGAGTTTTCTAGTATGACATTAGATTATAAATATAATAATTATAACTTATGTATAATTATTATAATTGGAATAATATTCTCTTATGAAAACTAATATTGTACAGTTTTTTAAATTTGTTTACTACTTGTACTACGATGGTTTTGTCAATATGAGAGTCGGAAAAACTCTTTGGCTACTCATAATTTTCAAACTATTCGTTATGTTTGCTATTCTTAAATGGCTATTTTTCCCAGATGTACTGCAAGAGAAGTTTCACACTGATCAAGAACGCAGCCAATACATCTTAAACCAACTCACAAAGGAGAATTAATCTATGGAACACACTGATTTACTCGTTGACTGGTCACGAGCACAGTTTGCACTTACTGCACT
>JALUKS010000006.1 GCA_027056465.1 Sulfurimonas sp. | reverse complement strand
TCTGTGATAAAGATAATGAAGTGACCAATAACTTTTTTATCTACCCCTTGAATTGCCACCTTAGTGATATAGTAACCATCAGAAAAGAAAGAGTCTCTATAATACTCCACACAATTTACATGGAGTAATTTTTTTATGCCTTCTCTTCGTATAAGTTTTTCAACTCTTGCATCGAGTTTAAGTGTAGAGATATTATAGCCATCTATAAATTTTTTTGAGAAGGGGTGAACTAACTGTTTAGTAAACTTTTTGTCGATTACTAGTGCTGTGTAGATTTTATCTGCAACGAGATGTGCAGAGATGGAGTTAAAGTGAGTGATAACTTCGATGATACCAAGAAAAGTATGTTTTGTATCGTAAATAGGCACTATCCCTTTAAAGGTTATGTCAAATTTCCCCACACTGATACTACTCATTTGCTTAGGATTTTTGTAGAGTATTGCTAAATCTTGTCGTATATCTAAAACATTTTTGCCGATAGATTTTTTTGTCCATGAAAGGTATCTGTTAACACCCTTTTCATCTACAACATGTAAAGAGATATTATCAAAATTTTTAAATTTTTTTGAAATCTTAAAAACCTTGTCATTATAGAGTTTTGTATACTCTTTCGTTTGCATGATCTTTATAAGACCTTTGTCAAGTGAGATTTCTTTAGCGATGTCAGCAGTAGTGTTTTTTTTGAGTTTAATGAGCAGAGCAACCTCTTGATGGATAGCTTCGACATAATTTTTCTCATTTTCCTTTATATATTCCGTTTGGATGATGAAGTAAAAAACAACAAAGAGTATAAAAATGGAGATAGAGATAGAGAGAGTTTTTGGTATATATCGTATATATCTTTTATAATCCACAAAAACTCCCTATTTATTCTTTTTTATTATATAATGAAAAAGCTTTAAACTCTCTAAAACTTAAAATCTAAGTTAGTGTAGATGTAGCGACCTGGTTCATTCATAAGCATAACATCTCCACCACCAGTGAGTAGTGTTAGGTCTGCATAAGTATTGCTCACAGCATAAGTCTCATCAAAAATATTATTTACACCAAGAGTAAAGTCAAACTTTTTATTGATAGCATGTTTAGCTTTGAAATTTACAACACTCCAAGCATCTAGCTCCTGTTCACCATTATCTGAATCATACTTATTCCATTTCGCACTTGATTGTACTTCTAGTGTCGCCAATGAGTTATTTGCATACTCATAATTAAGTGCAATATTTCCACGAAGTGGTGCCATATCTGCTAAATCTTCATCCTCTCCTGCTGCTACATCGTCTTTTGTTCCAAGCTTGTATGAAGCTCCTAGGTCTAAAGTGATGTCATCATTTACATAGTAAGAAGCACTTAGCTCAGCACCATAAATAGTCGCATCAATATTTTCAAATGCATTCACTGCAGCTCCAGCTGCATTTGTGTTACTACTGTTATAATAGATATAATCTGAAAGTTGAGAGTAAAAAGCTTTTACTTTTAACTTAAAGTTGTCATTATCTGTCTCATACCCTAAGTCAACTTCATTATTTGTACTCTTTTTAAGATCTGGTGTACCAACTAGATTTCCCATTGAACCTAAGAAATATAACTCTCTGGCATCAGGAACACGAGAAGCTTGACCGACTCCTAAAAATATCTTGTTCTCTTTATCGAAGTTGTAGTTACTCATAACGTTAAGACCAAGAGAGCTGTAGTCGTTATTTTGGTATGAATCATTCGTAATTTGAGTATCATCATATCTAGCACCAAAACTAAGAGAAAATTTGCCATACTCTTTATCTAGTTTTGCAAAAATTGCCATATTGTCTGTAACTGTGTTATCTATACTTTTTCTACCTGTTGGCCACGGTGCTGGAGTAGTATTACCGTTCATCTCATAGTGCCCATCCCATACTCTTTGACTTCCATCAAGACCAAGAAGAAGCTTATATTCAGAAAATGCAAAACTATTTTTCAGTTTGATTCCATCCATATCAGTTGTTAGCCAGTTTGTCATCACTGTACCACTATTTAAAGAGGACATTCTATAGTCAGTTCCCATCGGGTGATCAACATCTGAGTGGTAATACTCGATGTTGAGGTTTTTGTAGTTTTCACTAAGTGAGTTGATGTTGTAGGCAACACTGTAGATGTTTGAGTCGTCATAAAGTGCATCCATCTTAGAGTTTCCATAAACAACATTGTCACTTCTGTTTGCAGTAACACTTAATCGAAGTTCTTGATTTTCTGCAGTTGTAATAAATGCTTTTATCATTGCACTATTTTTCTTGTATGCTTGCATATCATGATACTCTGGTTGTAGGCGTGGATCTTTTGAAGTTCCTGCTAAGGTAGGAGTAGTAGTAGCTACATAGTTATCAATCTGATCAGCTATAGTATCCCCATTTCCATCTTTGTACTGGTCACTAGACTCAGTTGAAACAGATGCTGATACTCTGATAAAGTCATTTCCACCACTTGCACTCGCACCAAACTTTTTATAGTTAAAAGAGCCAACACCAACATTGAGTTCTCCTTTAGCTTCTTTGCTTGGTTTTTTTGTTTTTATTTTCACCCCACCACTAAGTGTTCCAAATGACTCAACATCATAAGGACCTTCTATTACCTCTATGGAATCTATCTGATTTGCAACTATATGAGAGATAGGGGGATCCATTCTGTTTGGACAAGCACCATAGACTTTGGTTCCATCCACTTCTACTGTAATATTATCGCGTTTTTGCCCACGGATAAAGATGTCATTTGCGATACCGCTACGGCGACTCATATCTATACTAGGAACAGTTGTACTGAGAGCTTGAGCGACATCTGCTGAGGTCTGTGCATTTTGTGCAACCTCGGTGATACGAGTAGACTCTACCCCTAGAGTCTCTAGTTGTATCTCCGTTGCACTTAGAGTTGAGGCAGCTAACGCTGAGAGTAAAATTCTTTTTTTCATTTTTTATAACCTTAAACTTTTAAATTACGAAATTATATTAAAAGAGTGTTACAATAGTGTTAAATATTAGCGATAGCAACCTTGTACTGCAGGATGTGATTCAGAAAATGCTTGGATTTAGGTGCGAAAGTTAAGTTAATCGGTCATAGTCTTAAGTGTAAATATGCTAAAATATAGAAAATCTTGAGGAATTTTAAATGAACAGAAGAGTACTTTTTTCTATAATGTTTTTTGCATTAAATCTGTTTGCAAATGATGTTCCAATTGATAATCTTTTAAATAAATATCAGAGTGAGTCTGATTTATCTATCAAGACAAAAAAAGAGAGTAGTGGTATTTTGCATCTCTATACAAGAGAAGAGCTTGAGCAGATGCAGGTAAAAAGTTTATCAGATGTTTTAAACACACTTCCAGCTTTTAATCTTTATAAAAATAGATATAATTTTTCAGTTGTTTCTACTGCTTCAAATGCAATGTTTCCTCTATCGGGTGTAAGAATTTTCATAAATGACCATGATATGACTTCTGTGACTTTTGGAAGTGGTTTTTTACTTTGGGGCGATCTTAACATTGAGTATATTGATCATATCGAAGTTTATGAAGCGACTTCTTCGGTAGAGTTTGGAAATGAAACTGCACCTATTGTGATATAACTCTATACAAAAAGAGCAGATAGAGAAGAGGGAAGTAAGCTAAGAGTGATGGCGGATGAAAAAGGTTCATCTATATTTAACTTTTATACTGCAAGAGCATTAAGCGATGACTTTTCCTATTTTGCTTATGCTGAAGCAGAAAATTTAAAAAAGAAAACTTACAATAAAGAGTTCAATAATCAAAATTATAAGCTAAAAAGTAATTTACAAGATTATAATGTTTATGGAAATTTTATCTATAAAGATTGGTTTTTTGAAGTAGGTGCGATAGCTAAAAATATGGATAGTTTTTTAGGTTTAGGAACAGAGGGTACACCATCTGATGATGGAAATAATCTTAATGCACAACAGCAGTATCTACATATAACAAAAAAATTCAATAATGGGATAAAACTGCAACTCTCTGTAGATAATACTGACTACACACAAAATTTGAGAGATATAAATGGTATTTTTATTGATGGCTTAGCACAAGAGGCTACGAATTATGCAATCTCATTTAATGAGGATATTTATTCTATAACAGTTGATAAAACTTTCAAAAATAGCTTCAATAAGCTCTTTGTAGGTGGCTTTTATAAATATAAAACTCTTAGTGAAAAGAGTTCTCTTACTACTTTTAACAATATTTCAAATAGCTATATAGGGAGTTACTCTAATGCTATAAATTACTCTTCACTATATGCAGAAGATGAACTAAAAATAATGAAAAGAGTCTCTTTAATTGGACAGCTAAAAGAGGATATATATGATTATAGCAAAGAGATAAAAGAGAGAAGCGAGACAACATATAGGGCAGGTATAAAGTATAAGGATAAAAACCTATTTTTACAATTTCTCTATACTCACTCCTATTTACCTATACCTCTGTATCAATATTATAGTATAAATAGAGTTCCATACA
Organism: Sulfurimonas sp.; assembly: GCA_027056465.1. Lineage (GTDB taxonomy): Bacteria > Campylobacterota > Campylobacteria > Campylobacterales > Sulfurimonadaceae > Sulfurimonas. The sequence continues at coordinate 12,818 of JALUKS010000006.1, read as the reverse complement.
GTGCAGATAATGCACTTCTAGTACCAAAACATGACATCTCTTTAATCTCTTTAAAATATAAATTTACCGATAGTTTTGTAAAGTTAGCAATTTCAGAGAACTATGTTAGTAATCCTATTGTGGGGAACTCCTCTCATAGTGGGTTTGTAAATCTACACATAAAATCAAAATATGATATGGCAGAACTTTCGTATCAGAAATCATTTGATAGTCAAAATAGTTTTAAAGTTGCTTTTTATGACTCTTACAATCATACAAGTAAACTCTACTCACCAAAATATGGAGTGAATGTACAGATTTTTAATAAGTATAAAAATATAGATATATACAATGAATTGGTCTGTAAAAGTTCTTATGACTCTTATAATGGCATAAAGATAGAGAATTCAGTCAATTGGACATCAGCACTCAAGTATCATACAAGTAAAGATATAAGTCTTGGTCTAAGAGGGGAGAATCTTTTAGATAAGGGTCTCACTCAGGCATATCAGCCTTTGAGCTATTCTGTGCCTGTTATAGAGCGAAAGATATGGCTCAATCTTGAGTATCTTTTTTAAGGGAGGGAGTATGATAGTAAAATATAAAAAAGCACTGTTTCTTCTTCTCTTTATATACTCTTCTGTTTTTGCTTCCCCTTTGGATATAGAAAAACAGATTTGTAAGAGAATTGTACATGGAGCATTTCAAGAAAAAACATCTATCAAGGTTTGGTCTGATGTAAAGAAGTGCCATAATATTTTAACAGATAGTAGCATTATATTTGTAAAAACTCCTCAAGAAGCAGATATCTTAGTAGTATCACATGAGGAGAATATTTTAGCAGATAAACCTATATTTGTAAGAAAATACTATCTACTTAAAAAGTATAAAGAGAGGGCTATTGGAGGATTTTATTGGCAGAAGGGGAGACCTAATATTATTTTTATCAAGAAAAATTTAAAAAAATTTAGCATTTCTATACCAGATGAATTTAGAAAATATATAGAAGATAGTTATGAGTATTAATAAAGCAGCGAAGAGATATACAGCTATTTTAACTGCGCTTATGGCAGTTACAGCCTATATGTACTTTTTAGTAAATGATATAAAAAGTGAACTTGTGAAAAATATGGATTCACTCTATATTCATACTCTTAGTGATTTTATAGTCAATATTGACAATAATATAAAAGTGCAGCTAAAAGATGAGCCATTTGTTCAGACACTCCATAATGATGAGAAGTTAAGAGCACATTTTGAGCACACTTTAAGTGTACTTTCTACAAAATCATTCAAATATGTCTACATCCTTTACAGAGATAAAAAGGGTATTTATAGATATATTGTAGATGGTAGTAAAAAAGATAGGGGCGAGTTAGATCAGCCTTTAGATGTAAATATGAAAGAGTGGAACAAGGTTTATAAAACAGAAAAACCAAATATTATTCGTCAATATAAATTAGATGAGTTATGGACAACATATCTCTACCCAATAGTGAGAAATGGAAAAGTTGAAGCTGTAATTGCCGTCGATTTCTCTTTTGAATTGCCACATAGAATCCGAGAGATAGTTAAACCTTTAAATCGTAGTTTTATATTTATATTTATAGCTATATTTATTTTAATTATTCTTGTTATTTTAGAGTTTTATAATAATAATAAAATAAAGCGACAGAGTTATACCGATGCACTAACACAAATATACAACCGACACTATCTTCGAGAGTTTTTGAAAAATATTGATTTAGATAAGTATCAGATTATGCTGTTTGATATAGATTTTTTTAAAAAGGTAAATGATACTTATGGGCATAAAGCAGGAGATATTATCCTTCAAGGTGTTGTAGGGAGTGTACAAAAAACAATCAGAGATGGTGATATGTTCTTTCGTTATGGTGGTGAAGAGTTTTTACTCTTTGTAAAAGTAGAGAATGATCCAGATATAGGTCTTAAAATAGCCCAAAGAGTAAAAGATGAAATAGAAGTTAGTGAGTTTATTTATGAACAAAACCATATAAAAGTAACGGTCTCTATAGGAGTAAACGAGCATCCAAGTAGATGTAAAACTATTGATCAAGCTATCAAATATACAGATGAGATGCTCTATATCGCAAAAAAAGATGGAAGAAATTGCATCAGGTCACAAGATAGTGTGCAAGAAAAATCAAATGCACCAAAAAAGATGAGTATTGATGAGATCAAGGAGGCATTTGAACAGAAGAGAGTTATATGCCACTACCAACCTATATACAATGCTAAAGATTTGACTATAGATAAGTATGAGGCATTGGTTCGTATAGTGAGTAATGAGGGCAAAATCATAGGACCATTTTTCTTTTTAGAAGAGATATTTTCTACTACTCTGTACACAGAACTTACAGCTACTGTTATAGATATAGTTTTTAAACAGATAAGCCTACAAGAGAAAAATATAAGTCTCAATCTCAACTTTTCTGACCTCATTGACACGAAAACTTATGATATAGTTATAGGCGCTATACAGAGGCATAAAGATGTAGCAAGATTTTTAACTATAGAACTTTTAGAGTATGAAAAGCTAGAAGATTTTGAGAGATTGAAAGAGAGAATAGTAGAGATAAAATCGTATGGATGTAAAATAGCAGTAGATGACTTCGGGAGTGGTTATGCTAATTATGAAATATTTAAACGCCTTCCTATTGATATTATGAAAATAGATGGTACTCTTATCAAAGATATAACAGAATCAGATATGTCGTTTAAAATTGTAAAATCTATTATCTTCTTTGCAAAAGAGTTAAACATTCCAGTAATTGCTGAGTTTATACATTCTAAGGAGGTGATGGAGAGTCTGCAAGGCTTAGGTGCTGAGTATCTACAGGGCTTTCACCTTTGTGAGCCAAAAGAGGGTCTTCATCACTGCCATTAAGTTAAGCTCAGAAGCACTTACTTTACTGACTTTCACCTGACTCAATTTTATTTTTCTAATTTCTCAAAAATCGCACTTCAGGTTTTAATTTTGGCATTAGTACACTTATAGCAGATAAGTAATCTCTTTATAATTATGAAGTAGATATAATTTCAAAAAATAGAGGAAATTTTCATGGTTGCATCAGATATACAGCTCTACTCAGAAGGGCGAACAAAAGCTCGTGCTTACTTCTGTTATCTTTTTTCTAAAAACATTCCAAATAGGCTTCCCTCTCTCACTCAAGAGATGATTATGCCACGTCTGCTGAAGATAAAAGCTGACTTAGAGAACTGTGAAGGTGTTTATCTTTTAGATAACAAAGGGGTACAAGTCTCTTCTACTTTTGCAAGAGATAGTGAGATAAGTGAGGATATTGGAAAAATTCGTGCTGAACGTGCTTACTATTATAGAGCTGTAAGAGAGGAACGCTGTAGTATTACTGATCCCTATCCATCTCTCATTACAGATGATTTGTGTGTGACGGCTTCTGCCCCTATCTATTGTGAAAATGGTGATTTAAAATATATCGCTTGTTTAGATATGCCTTTTGATGAGGTTCTAAAAATTGCACATGTTAATACCCTTGACCATCTCTTTAGTCAATTTTTTAAGTACTCTTATGGTGCATTTTCATTAGCTCTTCTCGCTGTTGCTATGTTACTCTTTTTTAAAGGAGTAGGCAATTTTTTCTTTCATGATATTTCACTAGAGAATTTTCAAATAAAGGATATTTTTGAAGCAACAATTCTTTTAACACTCTCTCTGGCGATTTTTGATCTCTCCAAAACCTTGATAGAAGAGGAGATATTAGGGAGGCATAAAGAGCATAGTATCTCAGGACCTCATAAAACGATGGTGCGTTTTTTAGGAAGTATCATTATCGCACTCTCTATTGAAGCCTTGATGCTTGTGTTTAAGTTCGCTATAACTGACCCAGATAAATTAATGTATGCAATATATATTATGGGTGGAGTCTCTCTACTTCTTATCAGTTTAGCAGTATATATAAAATTTACAAAATTAAAGATAGATGAATAATGATAGCAATAGTTGATTATAATATGGGAAATTTAGCAAGTGTAAAAAATGCCTTTGCTAAGTTGGGAAAAGATACAGTTGTAGTGAGTAATCCTACAGAGTTTAGTAAGTATGATAAGCTTGTACTCCCTGGAGTAGGTGCATTTGCTGATGCGATGGAGCATCTTCGTGAACGCGATATGATAAACGCCATTAAAGAGTTTGCTGCAAGTGGGAAGCCTATGATAGGTATCTGTCTTGGTATGCAACTACTTTTCGAGAGTAGTGAGGAGTTTGGAATACATGAGGGACTTGGACTTATTAAGGGGCATGTAAAAGCTTTTGATGAATCGAAGTTTAGTGAGCCTCTTAAAGTGCCTCATATGGGTTGGAATAGAATGTTCACAAAAGAACATCCACTTTTTAATGGACTCGATAAAAATCACTATCTCTACTTTGTGCATACTTTTCATGTAAATTGTGATGAGCCGAGTGATATTATAGGGGAGACTGAATATGGCTATAGGTTTATATCAGCTGTAGCACATGGCAACATTATGGGGATTCAGCCCCACCCAGAGAAGAGCCATGCAAATGGTCTTAAAATCATAGAAAATTTTATAAAATTATAGGAGTGAAGAGATGACTTTATACCCAGCGATAGATTTAAAAGATGGCAAGGCAGTTCGCCTTACAAAAGGGCTAATGGATAGTGCAAAAATCTACTCAAATGAGCCTTATGAACTTGTGAAAAAGTTTGAAGAGATGGGGGCTGAGTGGGTACACTTAGTTGATTTAAACGGTGCATTTGCAGGAGAGCCTAAAAACTTAGACTCTATTAAGAAAATTCGTGCGAATTGTGGTGTAAAGCTTGAACTTGGTGGTGGCATTCGTGATGAAGCTACTATCCAAAAAATGCTTGAGATTGGAATTGACCGTATTATATTGGGAAGCATTGCAGTAAAAGACCCACAGTTTGTTCGTGATATGGCAGCAAAATATCCAATAGTAGTAGGAATTGATGCTATTGATGGGTATGTAGCAGTTGAGGGATGGGGCGAAGTCTCTAGTATGAAAGCGACAGATTTAGCAAAAGAGTTTGCAAACGCAGGGGTTGAAGCGATTATCTGCACAGATGTTGGCAAAGATGGTACACTTTCTGGTGTAAATGTCGATTTTACTCTTGAGATTGCTCGTGCGAGTGGTGTAGCGACTATCGCTAGTGGTGGTGTTAAGGATGCTAGTGATATTGAAGCACTTATTGCAACGAAAGAAGTTGATGGTGTTATCATCGGAAAAGCCTATTATGAGGGAACACTCGATTTGCCAAAAATGTTTAAATTATTAGATTAATTGTAAACAAATGAAAAATTTGGTATTATTGGTATATTAAATTTACAAAATATTATAAAAAAGGATTTCAATTGAAATTACTTGTTGTTGATGACAGTTCTACTATGCGTCGTATTATTAAAAACACTTTAGCTCGTTTAGGTTATAAAGATATACTTGAGGGTGCTGATGGTGTTGAGGGATGGGCCGCAATGGATGCAAATCCAGATATTGATATGCTTATTACAGACTGGAATATGCCAGAGATGAATGGTCTTGAGCTTGTGCAAAAAGTTCGTGCAGACGCACGTTTTAAAGATACTCCTATCATTATGGTTACTACAGAGGGTGGAAAGGCTGAAGTTATTACGGCCCTGAAAGCTGGAGTAAATAACTATATTGTAAAACCATTTACACCTCAAGTTCTCAAAGAGAAGCTTGGTGCAGTTATGGGTGTATCTCAGTAATGCAAGAGTACTACTATGAATTAGTAGTCACTCCCTCTTCTCATCATTCTCTTTTCTCAGACTTTTTATCAGATACAGTTCCTGTTGGTTTTGAAGAGACTGTGAATGGTTTTATAGTGAGAAGTGAAGATGACTTAGAGACTATAGTTTGGGGGCTTGAACAGTTTACAGAGGCATTACAAAAAGCGCTAGGAACTACCATAGAACTGGAGTGCAAACAGACAAAACTGCAAAATAGTGACTGGGTTAAATCTTATCAAGAGAGTATAAAGCCTTTAGCTATTGATAAATTTTACATTCATCCAACTTGGGATGCTCCAAATCCAGAACTTATTAACATTGTTATTGATCCTGCATTAGCATTTGGAACTGGACACCATCCTACAACTGCTTCAGCACTTAGAGCAATTTCTAAGTATGTGAAAAAAGATGATACAGTTTTAGATGTTGGTTGTGGTAGTGGTATTTTAGCTATGGCAGCGATGAAACTTGGTGCTATTGTAGAGGCTTGTGATACTGATCCTATTTCAGTAGAAAATTCCATTGTAAATGCAGAATTGAATGGACTCTCTTATGCAAAAATTTGGGAAGGTTCTTCTTCATTAGTTGATAAACAGTATGATTTTGTTGTTGCAAATATTGTAGCCGATGTATTAACATTTATAGCTAATGATTTGAAAAAAGCACTTAAACCAGATGCAGTTTTAGTACTTTCAGGTATCTTAGATAAATATGAAAAAAAGGTTCTCAGCTTTTATAAAGATTGTGAACTTGTAGAAAAAATCACTCAAGATGAGTGGGTTACTTTAATAGTAAAGAAAAAATAAATAGTAAAAAAGAGTAGTATGGCAAATCAAGATAAAAAAAACGATAATAATAACTTTTTTAATAAAAATCCTCTCGTAACATTTGCAATTTTTTCAATTGTAATTATTGGGCTTTTTAAAATAGTAGTTGGTGATGGTGCTAGTGCAAATGGCACAGCTTTAAGTGGTGCGAATAAACGTATAGAAAAAGTAAGTTACTCTGAAATGAAGTCTCTAGTTGATTCTAAAAGTGTTTCAAAAGTAGAGATAGGTCAGACCTATATAAAAGCAAACTCTTCTGATGGCTCAAAGGTCTATACAACCCGTATAGTTAGAGGGGACACAGATCTTGTAAAAGCTTTAGATAAAAATAAGATAGACTATGAAGGTTTTTCTGAAACTAACTGGTTTACTGAGATGTTTGGATGGTTATTTCCTTTTCTTATCATCATGGGTATTTGGATGTTTTTTGCTGGACGAATGCAAAAAAGTATGGGTGGTGGTCTTCTTGGAATGGGTAATTCTAAAAAGATGGTTAATTCTGAAAAACCTACAACAAAGTTTGATGATGTTGCGGGTGTTGAGGAAGCAAAAGAGGAAGTTCAGGAGATTGTTGATTTCTTAAAATATCCTGCTCGTTATGTAGAGATAGGGGCGAAAATTCCTAAAGGTGTGCTTCTTGTAGGTAGCCCAGGAACTGGTAAGACTCTTCTTGCAAAAGCTGTTGCTGGTGAAGCTGAAGTGCCTTTTTTCTCTGTAACTGGTTCTAGTTTTATTGAGATGTTTGTTGGTGTGGGTGCAGCTCGTGTTCGTGACCTTTTTGAACAAGCGAAAAAAGATGCTCCAAGTATTATCTTTATAGATGAGATTGATGCCATTGGTAAGAGCCGTGCATCGGGTGCAAATATGGGTGGTAATGATGAGAGAGAGCAGACACTTAACCAACTTCTAGCAGAGATGGATGGTTTTGGAACTGATACTCCTGTTATCATCTTAGCTGCAACAAATAGACCTGAAATACTCGATCAAGCACTTCTCCGTCCAGGGCGTTTTGATAGACAAGTTCTTGTAGATAAGCCTGACTTTGAAGGTCGTGTCAAAATCTTGAAAGTTCATATGAAAGATGTAAAGATGGATGATGATGTAGATGTTGAAGAGGTAGCACGTCTAACAGCTGGTTTAGCAGGTGCTGATCTTGCAAATATCATCAATGAGGGTGCATTACTAGCAGGTAGAAGAAGCCAAAAAACTGTCAAGCAGAAAGACCTTTTTGAGTCCGTTGAACGTGCTTTAGCTGGACTAGCTAAAAAATCACGTCGTATCAATCCTAAAGAGAAAAAGATAGTAGCTTACCATGAGAGTGGACATGCACTTCTTGCTGAGACAACAGTAGGTGCAAAAAAAGTCTCTAAAGTCTCTATAGTTCCTCGTGGATTAGCGGCACTTGGTTATACTCTTAATAAACCAGAAGAAAATAAATTTATGATGCAAAAGCATGAGCTTTGGGCTGAAGTAGATGTACTTCTTGGTGGTCGTGCAGCAGAACAGGTCTTCATTGGTGAGATTTCTACAGGTGCAGGAAATGACCTTGAACGTGCAACAGACATCATCAAGTCTATGGTGCAAACATATGGTATGACAGATATAGCAGGTCTTATGGTTTTAGAAAAAACTCGCCAATCATTTTTAGGTGGTCCAGGGGCTGCAACTCGTGAGTATAGTGATAAAATGGCTGAAAATATGGATACATTCATTAAAGAGTCACTTCAAGAGCATTATGAGCTAGTTGTAGCAAGACTTGAAGAGTATAAAGATGCCATTGAAGGTATGGTAGCACTTCTTTATAAGAAAGAGAATATTACAGGCGAAGAGGTTCGTGAAATTATCCAAAAGTTTGAAGAAGAGAATGGTTTAGAATCCAAGCTTGATGATACTCTCGATGAAATATCTGAAGAGTTAAAAATAGATGCTTCGATGATTGATAAAGCAGAAGAACCAAGTTGAATTAGAATTAGCATTCATCTTGGGGTACATCTTAAAGTATATAAATCTCTTATTGGTTATTTTTCTTAAAAAGTAGCTCATTAGTATCTATTTCAAAGTCAAAAAACTGTGACTGAAATCCATCTTGTGTTATTCTTGAAAGCTGGATAGTCGCTCCCTTATTATTTTTACTCTCCAGGTATAAAAGAGCAAGTGCAAAACGACTCTCATAAGAGTCACTATTTTTTATCTTCGCAAGTTCTAAGAGTGCTATAGCATTGGCATGATGTCCAGCTGCAGTAGAGGCAACAGCCCCCAAGAAGAGGGTATGGGCATCTCGTACTTTAAGGTCATCTATAAGCATATTGTAGAGTGTATAAGACTCTTCAAACTTTTTGTCATATAGAGAGGCAAGTGCTAAACCACTTACTATTTCTTGTTTATTTTGGCTTGTTGTGCTGAGCATATTTTGCAACTGCTGGCGTAAAAAATAGAGTTTTCCTATGATAAGATTTTCTTGAATATATAAGAAGCGTGTAATGTAAGGACCAAAGTAGAGGTCATTATAAGTGAACTTCTGTTTATTAAGATAGCTTAGCACACTTCTAGCATACTTTATTGGAGTATCTTTGGAGAAGTGAGCATCTATGTAAAGTAGATGAGGGAGAATCTCATGAGGGAGAAGTAACGTTAATTTTGTTGTTGCTTTCTTCGCAACTTTTAAGTTGTTTAATTTCATAGCTATAATGGTGTTAAGTAGCAAATAGAGAGGTCTAGGTTGATAGCTATTATCTAGCCAATCAACTGCAGACATATAGTTATTGTCGACTATATAAAGTAGAGTTTTATAGAGCTCTTTTTCTTCACCATCTTTTTCATTCTCAATAGCACTCAGCAAGATTGAACGTAGTTTTGTATATTTTTTATGGATAAGTTGACTTGTCATTACTGCATAGATACCAGAGAGATAGTTCTTTGCATCTAAGTAATAAGAACGCAAGAAGTGTTCATTTGCTTCCTTAAAATGTCCCATTTGTGCATAAGTGAGGGCAAGGTTATACTGTAAGATAGAGTGCTTTGGTTGTATTTTTGCTAGGGCTTGAAACTCTCTGTTTGCATCACCAATCTTGAGGTGAAGTGCTTTCTGAATAGCCTTTGCTATACCGATATTTATATTAGATGCAGAAGAACTCTCTTGTAAATATTTTGCTGCAGAGGCAACATTGTCCACATATATATTTGCATTTCCTTTACGGATATAACGGATTGTTTTATTGGCATTAAAAACTTTGTATGGAGAGAAAGCAAAAATCTTCTGATATACAGTAGTTTTAGAAGGAACAATAGTATCCCTATAGAGCTTTTGAGCTTTGAGTGTATCAAAAAGTGAATCTTTAAGTTTCACACGAATAGGATAGTATGTATAGATTTCCTTAGGATACATATCTGTTAAGGTGCTTATTTTTGAAGCAGCCTGTGGAAGTCTTCCTAGCTTGATATTTATAAGCCCAAGAGCAAGTTGTGCTTTTACTGGCTGTATATTTTGCACTACTGCTTCATTAAGATGTGCTATAGCTAAGGTAAAGTCACCAACTCTTGCGTATAAAAGACCAAGGCTAAACTGATCAAGAGGTACTTTAGAGTCTTCTAAATCTTCAATAGCACTATAGTCCTTAGCATAGAGAGCATAAATCTTAGCAGCAAGATGCTTTTGAATTTCAGGGTACTCTTTTGATGTACTATTCTTGAGAGAGTTTAATGCAGCAAAATAGTTCTGCTTGTAGTAGTTTATAAGAGTATAGTAGTAAGAGTATAGAGGAGAGTTTATTTCATGCGGTAAGTAGGCATAAGCTAGATTAATATAGTATGTAAAACTATCTTTATCTTTAAGGTGAAGTGCACATACAGCAGCATTTATTGCACTTACACAGCGCTTTTCATCATTTTTTATCGCTTGAGAGAATGTTTTGAGTGCTAATTTGTATTGTTTGTTTTTGAGTTGTGCTACACCGAGGTTATATTTAGATATGGCTTCGCTATAATTAGCTATATTTTCATAAAGAGCGAGAGCTTTTTCTTTTGAGCCATTTGCATATAAAAAGTTTGCCTTGGCTATCATATTTTCTAGTTTAGAGATTTTTATTGTCTTTTTCGGCTTGTTTTTGAGTTTCTTGTCAAGTTTAGAAATCTCTTGAGATAAAGAAGATTTTTCTTTCTTGTGAGAAAAGATAAGAGTGATGATAATAGCTGCGATAACAAGTAGTAAAAAGAGCCCGATAGAAGCAAAAATAATGAGTTTCTTTTTATCAGAACCTGTTTTACTCTCTGTAGAATCCTCTTCTTGACCTACCGAGTCCTTGATAGCCTGAACATCTTCAATGATGATTATTTCTTCTTCTGATTCTGCCATAACCTCTCTTTGATATCTTTCTATAATTTAAAGCAATTATAGCGCCATAAAATTACTTCATTATTAATAATAATATTTCAGAGAGTATATCTGTTCTGACACTCAACATGGTGAACCTAATTTATACTTCGTATTGTGTTATTATAGATCTAGACTCAAGGAGTATACTAATTACATCCCCAGATAAGGTCGCAATACCTCAGGAATATCTATCGTGCCATCTTCATTCTGATTATTTTCCATAATTGCTACAAGTGTACGACCTACTGCTAATGATGAACCATTTAGAGTATTGACAAGCTCATTTTTTTTGCCATTTTTGTAACGGATTTTTGCACGTCTTGCTTGGAACTCTCTTGTGTTACTTATAGAGGAGATTTCACGGTACTGGTTTTGCCCTGGTAGCCATACTTCTATATCTGTTGTGTGTGCTGCACCGAAACCTAAATCTCCTGTACATAAGTTTACAAGTCTATGAGGCAGTTCAAGTGCAGTGAGTATATCTGATGCACAACTCACCATCTGCTCAAACATTATCTCACTAGTATCGGGTGTCGTTATCGCTACGAGTTCGACTTTGTGAAACTGGTGTTGGCGTATCATACCACGTGTATCACGACCTGCTGCACCTGCCTCTTTTCTAAAGCATGAAGTGTATGCTGTCATTCTCTTTGGTAGCTCATCGGCTGTAAGTATCTCATCTGCATAGAGGTTCGTTACTGGAACTTCTGCTGTAGGGATTAAGAACAACTCCTGCCCATCCATCTTGTATAAATCATCTTCAAATTTTGGAAGTTGTCCAGTACCTTCGAGTGCTTGACGGTTTACAAGTGCTGGAACACTCACCTCTTCAAAGCCTCTCTCACGATTAAAATCAAGCATAAAGTTGATAAGTGCGCGTTCAAGTCTCGCACCCATTCCAAAACTTACAGAAAATCTTGAAGTCGCTAGTTTAACACCGCGTTCAAAATCTATCCAACCATTCTGCTCTGCTAACTCCCAATGCTCTTTTGGAGTAAAGCCAAACTCTTTAGGAGTAAGCACTTTTTTTAGCTCAATATTATCCTCTTCATCCTTACCATCTGGCACGCTATCATCTGGCATATTTGGCACTGCCATAGCTATTTTCTCTAGCTCCTCTTGACGCTCACGTTGCACCTCTACTGCCTCAGTCACTTTTATCTTGTTTGCATCGACTCTTGCTTTGAGTTCAGATATATCTTTGCCCTCGCGTTTATAAACGCCAAACTCTTTACTCATCGCGTTTTGTGCTGCTTGAAGTGTTTCAAACTCCTGCTTGGCAACTCTTAGAGACTCAAACTTCTCTTTGAGTGTTGTTAAAAGTGCAGCACTTACACCTTTACGAGTAAGCTTCGCGCTCACACCTTCAAAATCTTTTTGTAATAGTTTTAAATCAATCATTTTTTTCCTTTATAGTTAGAGCCACTTGCAAATTCAAATCTAAACAAGCGACTAATCTCTCTTGAGTATTATTTTTTTAAATTAAAAAATCTCAACAATGTATATTTGTGATATTTTATCCTATTTTCTCTAATTTTCTATAAAATCCTCATTTTTACTCTGTGCTTTATAGTTTGATGGCTAAAATTATCTTATCCTGGAGAAAACTTCTTTCTCTATCCTCAGCAAAATTAATATCATTTCTTCAAAAATTACAAAATCCCAAAAGTGTAAAAGTCTTTATTGTCGATGACACGGTAGAGTATAATGCCACTAAAATCTAAGACACCAATTCAGTCAGATTTATTTTCAAAAAAGTATACTCGTATGTTCTTTTTTTATAATTTTTTACTCTATACTTACTTGGAGTTTTCGTTAGAAGTAGTATATCGGTTTTTAGCTAAAGCAGCAAA
>JALUKS010000005.1 GCA_027056465.1 Sulfurimonas sp. | reverse complement strand
TTAAAGCAATATACTCAAACTCCAAAGAGGCTATCGCTATACTAGATATGAAGTCAAACTTTTTAGATGTTAATCCAGCATACAGTGAACTTACAGGTTTTTCATATGAGGAGTTACTTGCTACTTCATGTCTAGCATTGACAGTTGCAAAAGATATAGAACCATTAAAAGAGGCTATACAAGAGGTACTAAAAGTTGGCTATATAAGAGATTTTGAGAAAGATTGTATCATTAAAGATGATACAATTATTACTATCAATATGTCTATGTCACTTCTATCTAACCCTCAAAGAATCCTTATAAGTTTAAGAGATGTAACAAAGTACAAAAATATACAAGAAACACTCCAAAATGAAAAAGATAATTTTAAATATCTCTTTAATAACACTATGGAAACAACTGGGATTTTTAAGGATGGAAAATGTATCGATTTAAATGATGCTGGTATTAAACTTTTTGGTTTTTCAAGTAGAGCAGAAGCTGTTGGAAGGGATGCATTAAGTTTTATAGCACCAGATTCTGTAGAACTAGCAATAAGATATATCAAAGAGGGAAATTTATTAGCGTATGAGGCAAATGCAGTAAAAGTTGATGGTACAATTTTTCCTGCTTTAATTCAAGGGCAACAAAGAGTTATAGATGGTGTACCTATAAGGATAACATCATTACTTGATCTAAGTGAAATAAAAGAGAAAGAGATATTCTTAAAGCTTGCAAAAGAAAAAGCCGAAGAATCTACAAAACTCAAGTCGGAATTTCTAGCAAATATGTCTCACGAGATAAGAACGCCAATGAATGGTATCATTGGTATGAGTTTTTTAGCATTAAAAACAGACCTAAACGATAAACAAAAGCACTATATCCAAAAGATCGATAGTAGTGCTAAGAATCTACTAGGTATTATCAATGATATTTTAGATTTTTCTAAAATTGAAGCTGGAAAACTTACTATCGAGAAAATAGATTTTGATATAGATGAAGTAAAAACTAACATTAAAAGTTTAGTAGAATTATTGGCAAAGAGTAAGGGTTTAGATTTCACTATTGTCTGCCCTCACTCAGAAGACCCTATACATTATGGAGACCCATTACGCTTATCTCAAGTGCTTATAAATCTTATGAATAATGCTATTAAATTCACAGATAAAGGAAGTGTAAGTTTAATCATAGAAATGCTTGAAAATGATAGAGTTCGTTTTGAAGTGAAAGATACAGGGATAGGCTTATCCAAAGAGCAACAATCCAAACTCTTCCAAGCATTCACCCAAGCCGATGGAAGCACTACTAGAAAATATGGAGGAACAGGATTAGGACTCTCCATCTCCAAACAGTTAGTAGAACTTATGGATGGTAAGATATGGGTAGAGAGTGAACTAGGTGTTGGAAGTAGCTTTATATTTGAGATACCTCTTCCAAAAGGGGATGCTTCTAAAATTGAGAATTTAGAATTGAAAATTGAGAATGATATTGCAACTCTGAAAGGCTCAAATATTCTCTTAGTCGAAGATAATCAAGTCAATCAAGAGATAATTATAGGACTATTAGAAAATAGTGGTATAAACATAGATATAGCAAATAACGGTAAAGAAGCCGTAGATATGTATAATGCCAATAGTTCTAAATATGAACTTATCCTTATGGACTTACAGATGCCAATAATGGATGGATATGGAGCAACTAAATTCATAAGAGAAAAAAATAAAGATATACCTATCATAGCCCTCACAGCAAACGCCATGAAAGAGGATATAGAAAAAACGCAACAAGCCCAAATGAATGAACACCTCAATAAACCAATAGAAGTAGAAAAACTCTATGCAACACTTCTTAAATATATCTCTAAAAAGATTGACAGTTCAGAGTTGAAAATTGAAAAGAAAGAGAGCTTAGAACTCCCTGTGTTTACAAACATAGATACAACACTAGGCTTATCTCACATGGCAGATAATAAAAAACTCTATCTAAAAATACTTCATGACTTCTACACAAACTACAAAGAGATAAAACTAGAAGATATAAAAGAGGATGAACTAGAGAGATTTGCTCATACACTTAAAGGTTTGAGTGCAAATATAGGTGCAATGCAGTTATCTGATATATCTAAAGAGCTAGAGAAAACACAAGATAGAGAGTTATTTGAAGATGTAAACGCAGAACTCACAAAAGTGATAGAAGAGTTACAAGTTTTACAAAAAGAAGATACAACACAATCAACTCTCTTTTTAGATAAGGCTAAAAGAGAAGAACTTTTTAGCAACCTCAAAGAGTTTGTATCTAAAAAAAGAGCTAGAAATGCAAAACAAATCATAGAAGAGTTGCATAGTTATGAGCTTTCAAATGAGGATAAAGAGTTGTTAGGTAGAGTAGAAGAACTCTTGAATCAGCGAAAATATAAAGAGATAATGGAGATACTATGAGATTACAAAAACTACCAATAGGCATTCAAACATTTAAAGAGATTATAGAAGATAATTATATTTATATAGATAAAACGAAAGAGGCTTTTGAGTTAATACAAAACTACAAGTATGTTTTTTTATCTCGCCCTAGACGATTTGGTAAATCTCTCTTTTTAGATACTCTACATAATATCTTTGAGGGGGAAAAAGAACTTTTTAAAGATTTGTATATCTACGATAAGTATGATTTTAAAGAGTATCCAGTTATAAAAATTAGCTGGGCTGGGGATTTTCAAACATTAGAGTCTTTAAAAACAGTAGCCCTAGATGCTTTAAAATTTAATCAACAAAGCTTAGGCATACAGTGTGATAATCTCAATGATGCAGGAAGTTGTCTCAGAGATTTAATCATAAAATCTTATCAAAAATACAACCAAAAAGTAGTCATTTTAATAGATGAATATGATAAACCGATTTTAGATTTTATAGAAGATAAAAACCAAGCCAAAATCAATAGAGAGTTTATAAAAGGGTTATACTCAGTTATAAAAGATAGTGATAGATATATAAAATTTGCCTTTTTAACAGGTGTTTCAAAGTTTAGTAAAGCCTCTATCTTTAGTGGACTTAATATGCTAACAGATGTAAGCTTAGATGAAAGATATGGAAATACCTGTGGTTATACACAAGCCAATATTGAAAATGAATTTTTACCATACTTAGATGGTGTAGATTTAGAAAGATTGAAACTTTGGTACAATGGATATAACTTCTTAAAAGATGATGTTTATAATCCTTTTGATATATTGCAATTTATCGCAAGTAATAAAAAATATAAAAACTACTGGTTTGCAACAGGAACACCTACTTTTCTTATAAAACTTATAAAACAAAACCATTACTTTTTACCAAAATTAGCAAACCTAAAGGTAGATGAAAGATTGTTAGATAGTTTTGATATAGAAAATATTGATTTGGAAGTTATACTTTATCAAGCTGGGTATTTGACTATAGAGAGTGTAGAAGAGGAACTTTTTGGAGGATTTGAGTATAAACTCAAAATTCCAAATATAGAGGTTAAAATGTCTCTAAATGATATGATTATAGATTATCTTACAAATCAGAAACTTGAAAAATTGGATTATAAGAAAGATATATACTATTCACTCATAAACAATGACCTAGAACTCTTTAAAACTTCTCTCCAAGCAATATTCAGTAAAATCCCTTATAACAACCTTGATAAAATCAAACATTATGAAGGGTACTATGCAAGTGTTATCTATGTATATCTACAAAGCTTAGGATTTGATATAATCGGTGAAGATGTAACCAATCTCGGTAGGATAGACTTAACTATAAAACTAGAAAAAACTATCTATATCTTAGAGTTTAAGATGGGTGGAGCAGATGCACTCAAACAGATAAAAGAGAAAAAATATGCCCATAAATATCTTGATGAGAAAAAAGATATATATCTAGTCGGTATCAACTTTGATGAAGAGATGAAAAATATAGGTCAATTTGAGTGGGAGAAGATAGATGCAAACCTTTAACACATACTTTACTATAATACCCCAAAAAGTTAAGACAAGCAAAACAAATCATAGAAGAGTTGCATAACTATAACCTTTTAGATGATGATAAAGAGTTTTTAGGTAAAATAGAAGAACTTTTAAATCAACGAAAATATAAAGAGATAATAGAAATTTTATAGTAAAATTACAACAAAGGAAATCACAATGATCGATAAAACAATACTAATAGTAGATGATACAGTAACAAACCTAGATATATTGTCAGAGCTTTTAAGTGACTATGATGTGATAGAAGCTACAAATGGTAAAGATGCACTAGATATAGTTGAGGAAGATGATATAGATCTAATTTTGCTTGATATTATGATGCCTGAAATGGATGGATTTGAGGTCTGTAAAAAATTGAAAGAGAATGTAGAAACAAAAAATATCCCTATTATTTTTATCACTGCAAAAACAGATGAGACAAGTATTGTACAAGCTTATGATATTGGTGGTGCTGATTATGTTACTAAGCCATTTTTACCCAAAGAGTTACTATCAAGAGTAAAAAAAGAGTTGCACATTCAAGATATGATGGCAGAATTGAAACTATTAGCTTCCACTGATCCTATGACGAAACTCTATAATCGGAGATATTTTTCCAAAATATCAGAGCATACTTTAGATTTATCAAAAAGAGAGAAGAAAGATTTATCAATAATTATGTTAGATATTGACAAGTTTAAAAAGGTAAATGACACCTATGGTCATAGTGTTGGTGATGAAGTCATTATACATTTGGCAAATGAGATGAGAAATAACCAAAGAAAAAGTGACATTAGTGCGAGATTTGGTGGGGAAGAGTTTGTGATACTCTTACCAAATACTGATAGTGAGGGTGCAAAAATAGTAGCTCAAAAGTTAAGAGAATCTGTAGAAAATGCTAAAATAGTATATGATGGCACAAATACCCTCTCTTATACCATTAGTCTAGGTGTCTCTCAAATAGATTTAAGTAAAAATCAAACCATAGAAGATGGGCTTAAAGAGTCAGATGATGCTCTTTATGAAGCTAAAGAGACGGGAAGAAATAAGGTGTGTGTAAGATGAATTATGATGTAATAGTAGTAGGTGGTGGTCATGCAGGTGTTGAGGCTTCATTAGCAGCAGCGAGAATGGGAAAGAAAACACTTCTTATTTCTATGTTAGCCGAAAATGTAGGGGCGACAAGTTGTAACCCTGCTATCGGTGGATTGGCAAAAGGGCATTTAGTCCGTGAACTAGATGCTCTTGGTGGAGAGATGGGGCTTATAACTGATGAGGCTGGGATACAGTTTCGCATACTCAACCAGACAAAAGGTCCAGCAGTTCGTGGAAGTAGGGCGCAGATAGATATGGATAGATACCGTGTTATCGCTCGTAATACTATCTTGAACTCTCCAAATCTTTCACTCGCTCAAGAGACAGCAGAGTCTCTCATAATAGAGGATTCTGTAGTAAAGGGTGTTAAAACTGACCTCTTAAATGAGTACAAGGCAAAAAAAGTCATCATTACAGCAGGAACATTTTTAAATGGTATTTTGCATATTGGTGAGGTGCAAAAAATTGGTGGTCGTTATGGAGAGGAGAGAAGTGTCGGACTCTCTGCTTCACTTAAAGAGGATGCTGGGCTTGATATGGCAAGACTAAAGACTGGTACTTGTGCAAGGATAGATAGCTCTAGCATAGATTTTTCTGTTATGGAAGAGCAGGGTGGCGATGCACTCCCTGCACCATTCTCCTTTAGAACAGATAGAGAGGAGTTTCGTGCTACGAAAAAACAGCTCCCTTGTTACATCGCATATACAAACACGAAGACACATGAGATTATCTCTAGTAACTTCTATCGTGCGCCTCTCTTTACAGGACAGATAGCAGGAAAATCTCCGCGTTACTGCCCGAGTATAGAGGATAAGGTGAGCAAATTTGCTGAGAAAGATAGGCACCATCTCTTTATAGAACCACAAACAATGGACAATACAGAGTGCTATATAAATGGACTCTCAACTTCTCTTCCACCAGAGGTACAACGTGAGATGATTCACTCTGTTGAGGGAA
>JALUKS010000004.1 GCA_027056465.1 Sulfurimonas sp. | reverse complement strand
ACGGACTGTAAAACCCAGTTGTTTGACTCAGTTGCACATGAAGTAAAGATGATGTCATCTGCATCTGCTGCATTGAGTGCTGTATAGACTTGGTCTATCGCTTTTGTTATCGCTGGGTGACTTGCAGTACCAAATTTATGAAGCGAGTTAGGATTTCCAAAAAGCTCACTAAAGTAGGGTTGCATAGCCTCTACAACTTGTGGGTCACACATTGTCGTAGCATTATTATCTAAATATACTTGCATTTATATACCTCTTTTTTTAAGAATGATTATTATTCTTTTTAAATCAGACAATTTTTGTCCTCTTTTGATTAGCGACATAATAATAGCTTTGTGATTATGATTAGCTTAAGTAATATTGCTAGTTAAGTTAGTTTAAGAATTGAAAAAGATGTTATACTTCGCTTACCTATATTAATGGAGTTTACCTACTATGTGTAATTTTAACAAACAGAGTGCAGATACAAAAGCACTCATTCATCTTTTTATGACAAAAGCGGCAGAGAATGTTGGTGGAGCGAACTACTTACTAGCACTTATTGAAGCGATGAAAAGTAAAAAACCAAATGCGCTTACACTCGGAGCAAAGCAAGTCTCTTCAAACAACACGATTATCAAATGGAATAAGGTAATTTTTAAAGATAAAGTAGATGTTATCGAGAAAATTTTAGTAATGCACCGAAGTTCTGATGAGAGTGATTTTAATATTCTTAATGTAGAAAACGCGAAGATGAAAAAAAATATCATCAATGTTATCCGTGCGCTCTCTCCTGTAGAGTTTGTAGTAACACCTCAAAATCAAAATGATGGTGCTGGTTTTGACTTCAAGATATTTGACGCAGTTTCAAATGATGATGTAAAACTCAACCCTATCTTTATAGCGATGTTTTTCTGCTCAACAGAGTTTACAAAAAAAGCACTAAAATATGAGATTTAACTCTCTTATGCTATAATCCCACTAATAAAACAGATATTTAAGAGGTTTATAATGGCTCAAACAATTACAGAAAAAATATTCTCACAACATGTAGGTCGTGAAGTCTTCGCTGGGGAAATCATCCGTAGCAATATCGATATGGTTATCGGAAATGACATCACTACACCTATCTCTATCGCTGCGTTTAACGCGAGTGGTGCTAAAGAACTTGCTAATCCTGATGGGTTTTCTATAGTTCTTGATCACTTTATTCCTGCAAAAGACATTGCTTCTGCAAACCAAGCTAGAATTAGCCGTGATTTTGCTAAAAAGCATAAGCTGAAAAACTTTTTTGATGAAAAAGATATGGGAATAGAGCATGCACTTCTCCCTGAAAAAGGTCTTGTAGTTCCAGGTGATGTTATCATCGGTGCTGATTCTCACACTTGTACACATGGTGCTTTAGGAGCGTTTTCTACAGGTATGGGTTCAACTGACCTCGCGTTTGCTATGATAAGTGGAGGGAACTGGTTTAAAGTTCCTGAGTCTATCAAAGTAAATCTTAGTGGCAAACCAAACCGACATACGACTGGAAAAGATATTATTCTTGAAATCATTCGTATGATTGGTGTTGATGGCGCACTCTACAGAACACTAGAGTTCACAGGTTCTACTATAGAACACTTAACGATGGATGATAGATTTTCTATGTGTAATATGGCTATAGAAGCTGGCGCAAAGTCTGGAATTGTAGCTTATGATGATGTTACAAAAGAGTTTTTAAGCGATAAAAATCT
>JALUKS010000003.1 GCA_027056465.1 Sulfurimonas sp. | reverse complement strand
AATAGCGATATATACGATGTACTCACTCATATATCTTTTAACCTAGATATTAAAACTCGTGCCGAGAGAGCTCTACATGTAGAGAATTCAGAATTTATAGAAAAATATCACAATGAAAAAGCTAAAGAGTTCATAGAGTTTATCCTACAAAGGTACAAAAAAGACGGTGTCAAAGAGCTCGATGAAGATAAACTAGGAAAGCTAGTTGATTTAAGTGGACTTGGCAATGTGCGAGAAGTTGCAAATAACTTTGGCGGAATTGCGCAGATGAGAGATGAGTATTTTGAGTTGCAGAGGGAGATTTATAGATGAGTGCGAAATATGATAAAATGATAGCTACAAAAGGAGTCAATTTATGAAAGAGGCAGAATTTGATAATTTAGAGGAGTTTATACCATTGCTAGCTAAAGGTGCTATGCAAAAAGCATATCTCGACACCTTAGCATCTGGGGATAGTGTTTTAGAAGTTATTGACGACACTATATATGAAGTTTTTGCAGATGGAACAAAACACAAGATTAAAGATGTTGCCCCATCTTTACATGTGGAGATAAACTCAAAGGTTTTATTAAAGTGAATACTCCAAGATTGCGGATGTTTGCTGGTCCAAATGGAAGTGGTAAAAGTACACTCAATACTATAATAAGTAAAGAGTTATTGGGTGTATATATAAACCCTGACGAGATAGAAAAAGAGATAAAAAAGTTTGATTTTTTGGATCTGTCCAACTATGGGATTGTGGCAAATGAGAGTGAAGTTTTATCATTTTTCAATACTCATCCACTTTTACAAATAGATGAGGTTTCTCTTTTAAAATTTTCAGACAACAAAATAGACTTTTTTAACATCATAGTAAACTCTTACTATGCTTCAGTATGTGCCGACTTTATCCGTCACCAACTTTTAAAAGCAAAAATATCTTTTACATTTGAAACTGTTATGTCTTCAAAAGATAAAGTAGAATTTTTAAAAAAAGTACAAGAGTCAGGATACAGAACTTATCTATATTTTATAGCTACTAAAGACCCTATCATAAATATATCTCGCGTTCAAAACAGAGTAAAAAAAGGTGGACATCCAGTACCTAAAGAAAAAATAGTTAGTAGATACCACCGTTCACTAGAACTACTAAATGAAGCTGTAAAATACTCCAATAGAGCATATATTTTTGATAACTCATCACAAGAAAGATTGTGGATAGCAGAGATAGATAATGCAAAAGAGTTTGTATTTAAGAGTGAAATTGTTCCTGTATGGGTTGAAGAGTATTTGCTAAATGCAAAATAATAGTAAAAAACGATGGATAAGCTAGTTGATTTAAGTGGACTTGGTAGTGTGAGGGAAGTTGTGAGTAACTTTTATGGGATTACTGAGATGAGAGATGAGTATTTTGAGTTACAGAGGGAAATTTATAGATAAAGGTAATAAATGAAATTTATACAAGATGAAGAGATACAAAATCTGAATGGAGATGAGGATTTATTAGAAACTAAAAAGTATGCAAATACACTCAAAGAAGTAATCATTAATGCAGAGACACCTTTTACTATTGGTTTGTTTGGAGAGTGGGGAAGCGGAAAATCATCAATAGTAAATACAGCTCAAAGTGAATTAGAAAAGGAGACAACTCAAAAAATAAAATTTATCAAATATGATGCTTGGAAATATGCTAACGATTCATTTAGAAGAATGTTTTTAAAGACTATTCAGGAAGAGCTAAAATT
>JALUKS010000002.1 GCA_027056465.1 Sulfurimonas sp. | reverse complement strand
CCACATCAGCATAAAGTGTATCTTCTAATTCTAGTTTAACAGTTTGCATAAATCCTCCTCAACATATTTTTTGCTATTATACCTAATCCATCTTCATAGACAAGTCAATCCAATTCGCCTGATGGATAAGTGAGCCTGAGCTTATGGCATCTACTCCACTCTTTGCATAGGATTCTATAGTTTCTAGTGAGATATTTCCACTTGCTTCTAAGAGTATATAAGGGTAGTGTTTATCTCTAAACGCTACTATCTCTGCTATCTGCTCAGGAGTCATGTTGTCACACATTACGATGTCACATTTTGCTTTAAACGCCATCTTCGCTATCTCGAAAGTTTCTGCTTCTACTTCTATCTTTGCTGTAAATGGTATCTTTTTTCTTGCTTGAACTATGTAAGCTTTTAAATCTTTTATAGTTTTTAGATGGGTGTCTTTTATCATAAGTGAGTCATCTAAACCCATTCTATGGTTGACTGCGCCACCTGTTCGCGTTGCATACTTCTCAAAAACTCTTAAAAGTGGTCGCGTTTTTCTTGTGTCTAGGAGTTTGACACCATAAGGCTCAATAATCTCAACATATTTTCTTGTAAGTGTCGCTATAGAACTCGCATGAAGCAACATATCTAAGAGTGTTCGCTCACATCTTAGAAGTGTATGAGAGTTGGCGTTTAGTGTTGCGATTCTGTCGCCTTTAGAAAAACTCTCTCCATCATTTTTGAGCCAATGTATCTCAAACTTCTCTAACTCTGCTAAAACATCTATATACTCTACACCTGCGACTACACCATCACTCTTTGCGATAATTTTAGCACTGGCGTTTACTGCTGGTTCTACAAGTGCATAGAGGTCTCCTCGACCGACATCTTCAGCGAGTGCCTCTCTGACAAATGACTCTATCATAATGCTAACATTCTTTCTAGTGCTATTTTTGCCCATTTTTGAGTCTTTTCATCTATAAAAATCTCATTGATAGGTTCACCATCTTCTATGGCTTTAAGTGTGTCATATACATCTTGTAAAGTTGTCTCATTCATAGTAGGACACTCTGGTTTTGTGGAACTAAGAACATAGGTGTTTTTAGGGCGAAGTCTATTTACCATGTTAAACTCAGTTCCAACTGCTACTTTTTGCTCTTCATCTAACTCTGCAACATATTTAATAAGCTGAGAAGTAGAACCAACAAAATCACTTGCATCACATATAGCTGGGTCACACTCTGGGTGTGTTGCTATCAAAATCCCTGGGAATTTTTTACGATAAAAAGCTATATCTTCTAATGTAAAAAGTTGGTGAACAGAACAAAAACCATCAAAACAGATGATGTCTGACTCTTGAAGATCACTTCCATCACCGATGACAGAAGATTTTAGTCCCATCTGATTTCCTATATTTTGCCCTAAACATCTATCTGGTACAAAAAGGATTTTCTTTCCCTCTTTGAGTGCATTTGTGATGATAACTTTCGCGTTTGAGCTGGTACAGACCAACCCGCCCATCTCACCAACTTTCGCTTTTACCTCTACATCTGAGTTGATATAAGTGATAGGGAGGATATTTTCGCTCTCTATTCCAGCTTCATTAAGGGCTTTTACAGCACCATCAAACATCATCCCATCTATCATCTTCGCCATAGCGCAACAAGCCATCTTAGGCATAACGACGCGTTTATGAGGAGAGAGAACCTTTACACTCTGCCCCATAAAAGCAACACCACAGAAGAGTACAAA
>JALUKS010000001.1 GCA_027056465.1 Sulfurimonas sp. | reverse complement strand
ACTCTTCCTTTGTATGGCTCTAACATTTTTACAAGAAGTTCAACAACACTTTTAGGTGTATAGAACTGCCCACCCTGTTTACCCTCAGCCAGTGCAAACTCCCCTAAAAAGTACTCAAACACATGACCCAACACATCAGCACTTCTAGCTTTTGCATCTCCAAAAGCTATATTTCCTATGAGGTCTATCAGCCCACCAAGAGATTTACTATCGAGATTATCTCTTGCGAATACTTTAGGAAGTACACCTTTGAGCGAGTTGTTCTCTTTCTCTATGGCATCCATAGCCTCATCAACAATCTTTCCGATATCTGGTAGTTTAGCATTTGAGAGAAGAAATGACCATCTAATTGATTCTTCTTGTTTTACTTTTGCCATATTCTCTTCTGTTTAAATGAATTTAATTAAACCTATTTTAGCAAAACTTTACAGTGAGAGAGGTTAAGAGAGTATTTTTCAAGAGACACCAACAAAATTCAGTGGATTTATCTCTATAAAGTAGTAGAGTATTGCGATAATCCACACTAATATAATCACAATATGCTTGATAAGAAAAGAGGGTTTCGAGACTTTGTGTCTAAAGAGTGCCATGCTTAGACTAGCGCCTAAAAAGCCTCCTAGAAGTGCATAGAGATGTAGCGTTTTCTCGCTTATGCGATAACCCTTTTTTATCGCTCTGTACTTATCAAAAGCATAGATGACAAACGCCATAAAATTGATAAGTAGAAGATAGAGAGCTATCGCCTTTTGTATCACTTCTTAGAACTCCAAAACATAAAAGCAAAACCTGCAAGTAAAAAAGGAATACTCAAAGCCTGTCCTGTTGTCATCATTAAAAAGCTTGTATCGTAGTCTGCTTGTTTCACTTTAACAAACTCTACAAGGAGACGCACAGTGAAGATAAGCACTAAAAACAGGCCAAAAAGAAAACCATTTTTTAGAGAGTCGCGTTTTGTTTTATAGATAGCTGTAAGTAGCACAAAGATAAAGAGATAGGAGAAAGACTCATAGAGTTGTGCTGGATGGCGTGGGAGCATATCTACACGAGTGAAGATGACTGCCCAAGGTACATCTGTAGGTTTGCCCACTATCTCGGAGTTCATAAAGTTCCCCATACGGACAAAGAAACCAAAGAGTGCAGTAGGAATGGCAACTCGGTCTAGTAGCCATAAATAGTTAAGCTTATGCTTTTTCGCAAAGAGATAGAGTGCAAGAATCACACCAGCACCACCACCATGAGAGGCTAATCCACCCTCCCAAACTGCGATGATTTTTGCAGGGTGAGCGAAGTAGTAAGAGGGGTCATAAAAGAGTACATGCCCTAGTCTCGCTCCAACCACTATGCCGATAACGATATAGAGAAACATAGACTCCAAAACCTCTTCATCTTTGCCCTCAGTTCTATAGACCCACTTCATAAACTGTAGTCCAGAGAGGATAGCAGTCGCAAAAAGTATCCCGTACCAAAAGATATGAATAGGTCCAAATGCAAAAGCTACAGGGTTAGTACTCCAAGTAAAATACTCCACTACTGCTCTTTGAGTGCATCAGCGATAAGCTCTATAGGGTTTTTAAAGATTGTCTCGCTCTTTATACCCATAGAGTTGTTTATCTGCATACGACAAGCAGAACACTCAGCACTCACTATCTCAGCACCCGTCTCTTTTATCATCGCAGCTTTAGCAACGCCAACTGCCTTTGCAAAATGAAACTTCTCGCTCTGCATAGTCACCCCACCAAAACCACAACACGCATTTGGATCACTCATCTCGACTATTTTGTAGTTTTGTCTTATGAGATTTCTCGGCTCTTCATATATTCCCTGCATCTTTCTTGCATGACAAGGGTCATGATATGTCACTATCTTTGGCGTTTTCTTTTTACTCGCTAAGAGTTGCTCTAGCTCTGTGTGGTTTTGTAGCCACTCTGTCGCCATAAAAACCTTAGACATAACAGCTTTTGCACGAGCTTGCCACTCTGGCTGGTCATGGAAGTAGTGTTCATAATCAATCTTGAGCATTGCAGAACACGTAGCTTCAGGCACGATAATAGCCTCAACATCCCCTGCAAATTTTTCAAAATACTCGATATTAAACTTCGCATTATTATCTACAGTATCAAAATCACCAGTAAAGTAAGCAGGAGCAGAACAGCACTTTTGGCTCTTTGCTAAAAAAGCATCAATCTCAAGAGCTTCAAGTATCTCAAGCAGAGAGTCTCCGACACTTTTATAGTTATAGTTCCCAAGACACCCTATGAAAATCGCTACTTTTCTTTTACCACCATTGTCGATATTTTCAGGGTGAGAGTTTAGAAAAGACTTTTTACGTAGACTTGGAAGCAGTCTATCAGCTTTGAGCATCGGCAGATTAAAACGCGAGTGCATTGAGTCTATGTCTGCTTTTATCTTAAAGCCACATGTCTGAAACACCCAGCCCATCTTAAACGCCAAGTCATTTAACCAGCGATGGCGAAGGAGTAAAAAGAAAGCTTTTTTATACCAAGCTATGCCAAATTTCTGTGCAATATCTGAACGAACCTGCTCGATTACCATATCTGTTGGTAGAGATTTTGGGCAGACTTCAACGCAGGCAGTACATAAAAAGCATGACTCAAAAATATCTTTCGCTGTTTTATCTAACTCTAATTGACCACGTTTGTATGCCCCTAAAAGGTCGATAAAACCACGAGGAGAAGTAACCTCATCTGCGTTTACATTATGAATGGTACAGACAGGAATACACTTTCCACACTTGACACAATCATCTTGTATGGCATCAAAACTAAATATATCTTCTAAATTTTTATCCATTTTTATACCGTTTTAGAGAATGTTTTTTTACTTGCTTTGTGCTGGTGCATATACGCATCAAACGGCATAGCGATGTTACGAATAAGTAGTGTTCCCGTCTCGCTACAGACGATGCTTTTATCATCCATAGTGAGTAGCTTATCTTCAGCAAACGGTTTCAGCTCTTCAAGTGCCTCTGCGAAGTAAGTAGAAAAATCAACATCAAAAAGCTTATTAAAACGCTCTATATCTATCTTGAAGTTACTCATAAGCTCCATAATAACATATTGGCGTATCTGATCATCTTCGTTGAGAACTACACCGCGTTCAAATGGTAAGCGTCCAGCATCTATAGCCTCTTCGTACTCTGCCATCACTTTGAAGTTCTGGTTGTAGCTATCAGCACCCTCACCTATTGAAGTGAGACCAACACCTATGAGGTCAGCTCCACCTTTTGTTGTGTAGCCTTGGAAATTTCTATGCAGTTCACCTTTTTCTATCGCTTTAAAAAGTTCATCTTCAGGTTTTGCGAAGTGATCCATTCCTATCATTTTGTAGCCATTTGATGTTAAAAAGTCTATCGTATATTGCATAATTTGCAATTTTTCATCAGGAAGAGGAAGTGTCGTCTCATCTATCTTTCTCATAGTCTTTTTAAGCCAAGGCACATGCGCATAGTTAAAGACTGCAAATCTATCTGGATTGAGCGTGATAGCTAAGGCTAGAGTCTCTTTAAAAGTCTCTAGTGTTTGAAAAGGTAGTCCATAGATAAGATCTACATTTACTGAGAGCATATTGTATTTACGAGCTAAATCCATCGCATCTTTTGTGATGTTGTAGGGTTGCACACGGTGCACGGCAATTTGCACTTTTTCGTTAAAGTCTTGAATCCCAAAACTCACACGATTAAAACCAGCTTCACTCATCACTCGCATCTGATCTTCGTTAATATGGCGAGGGTCAATCTCACACGAAATCTCTGCACCCTCTATAAAGTTAGGAAAGTAAGATTTAATCTCATCAATGATAACTTTAAGTTGTTCTGCTGTAAAAAAGGTAGGAGTTCCCCCACCAAAGTGCATCTGAATCACTTGGCGTTTACAATCAAGGTGCTTTGAAAGAATCTCTAACTCGCGTTTGAGGTACTCCATATAGCGAAGCATCTTATCCTCTTTGGAGGTAAAGACAACACTACACCCACAAAAATAACAAGCATTTTTACAAAAAGGGAGGTGAAAGTAGAGGCTTAAAGGACGAGAAGAGTCCTGAGCCTCCATCTTTTTGATATAAGTATCATACTCATAAGCAGCACTAAACTCTAGTGCTGTTGGGTAAGAGGTGTATCTCGGGCCTGGTTTTGAGTACTTTAAAAATTTTGAATAATCTAACATAAGAATCCATTGTATTTATTTAATTATCGCGATTATCTCTAAATTTTGCTAACAAAGCGATTAATTCTCTCTATAAAGCTGTTTCGAGTAGAGATCGTTTAGAACTACTAAAAGTGCTAATGTATTTTTCTCTAACTCTTTATCATGTGGTATTTCAGTGAGATAACTCTCTTTTGGTACATATTTATCATGCGCACGATAGTGAAAAGTCATCGCTTTTTTCCCTGGACGCACTATCGCTACTCTCTGCCCTACTCTTAAAGCATAGGAGTTATGAAACTGCATGAGTGAGATATTTTTCTTTTTGTCACTAAAGATAGAGTGTCCCATAATAGGGTACTTTAAGTCTAAACCTATAAGGTCAAGTGCTGTTGCTAAAACATCTGGCTGTGTCGCAATTTTTTTATAAACCATCGGCTTCACACTCCCACCTAAGATAAGCCCTGGAATATGAAACATATCTACAGGAACCATATCTGCACCATAAACGCGAACATTATGATCTGCAACTATAGCAAAAATCGTATCTTTATAGTATGCTTCGGAGCGAGCCATCTCTATAAACTTTCCTATGGAGTAGTCAGCATATCGTATAGCATTTTTTACACTCTTTTTAGGCACACCTTTTATAAGCTTTATCTTTCCATCAGGAAAATCAAAAGGTGAGTGGTTTGAAGTCGAGAACATCACTGTTACAAATTTTTGATGTTTCGCATAGAGCTTTTTAAACTCCTCATTTGCACGAGTCACGACCTCTTCATCACAGATACCCCAAGTCCCAATAAACTTTGGATCTTTAAATTTACCCTCATCTATAATCTTATCAAATCCATTACCGAGATACCACCCTTTCATATTGTCAAAACGACTCTCACCACCATAAATAAACATTGAGTAGTATCCATAAGGCTTCAAGAGGGAAGCTACTGTAAAGTAGTTGCTCTGCGACTTGTTGCGTTTAAGTACACCTTTACCTGGAACAGAAAAGTTTCCAGCACTCATACCTGCTAAACCTCTTATACTTCTTGTACCATTTGAAGAGAGGTCACGAAACAAAATTCCCTCTGTTGAGAGTTTGTTGAGATATGGAGTGATACCAGCTTCTCCACCAACAGATGCAACAAACTGATACCCTAAACTCTCTTGCATAAAAATGACTAAGTTTTTAGGATGTTTTTGCTTAAAGTGACTCTTTTCCACTCTTGTTAAAGGGAGTTTCACATTATCAGGGATTATCCCTAGTAGTTTATGCACACGAGAATAAGCCTCTTTGAGTCCCATTTTTCCATACTGCTCTACAAGTTTTTTACCCCCACTATTACGGTTTTCATAGACTGCATAGAGGATAGAGTAGAGTGAGTTTTTTGTTATCTCATTGAGCGCTCTGTTTGAGGAGTACATAGCATCAGAAATATTTGCAGGGCGATGTCCAAACGAGGAGCGAATACCTATGAAAAGAAGCACAGCTAAAGGGAGAAGTATAAGCAATCGTTTCGGATAAGAGAGGGCATAGATAGGAGCAAGAGAGTGCTCTACTTTTTTAAGATAAAACAGAATAAATGCCACTATCATCACAAGTGCAATAGTAAGTTCTAATTTATACTCAGCAAATATCATCCCAAAAACCTCTTTAGGATAGACTAAATACTCCACAAAAAGGTAGTTTGGTCGAACGTCATACTGGGCTATGAAAGGAAAAGTAGCATTTTCTATATAAATAAGAAAAGAGAGAACAATTAAAAAATAGTACTTCAAAAAGAACTCTATAAATTTCTCAAATATTTTAGGGGAGAGAGTCAATAGAAGTGTAGGAATGACAAGAAAATAACCAGCCACCATGGTATCCATACGAAGCCCATAGATAAATGTTAGCCAGATACTCGCATCACTATTTTGTAGCTTGTCAAAGTAGAG